>NZ_JBHRUZ010000039.1:0-18479 GCF_042647185.1 Comamonas sp. JC664 | reverse complement strand
AGGTGCCCGCTGCGCTGGCAACCAGGTGGTGGTGACGGTGACCGGTAAAGCGACTGCAGATGCGTGCTGACGCACCGACCTCGGTGGCGCCAACGAACGCCGATACCGTGGACACGAATGTAGCCAACAATGACAGCTTGGGCAGGTCAGGTCACACTGCGGGGCTGCGCAGGCCGATTTGGCGGTGTTCAAAACCACACAGCACACCCAACGTGCTCACGGCGGCAAGCTGGCCTTCCAGCTGGTGGCTGTCAACCATGGCCCGGCAGCGGTCAGCGCAGCGCGACTGCAAGACCTGATGCCCTCGGGCGTGGAGGACATGCGCTGGACCTGCAGTGCGCGCGGTGGTGCGTATGCGGCACAGCGTCAGGGCAGGCGGCGATATCCAAGTGCTGGCGGAGATGCCGTGGGCGCTTCCATCACCATCGATGTGACGGGCGCCATGGCGCAGGCCGGTGGCCACTTGGTGAATACCGCTTCAGTCGCGTCCGAGCTGCCCGATCCCGTGTTGTCCAACAACAGCGCATCCGCCTCCGTCAATGCACCTGCGGGCGCCCTCAAATCCATTCCCACCATGGGCTGGCTGGCGCTGAGTTTGCTGTCGGCTGCACCTTGTTGCTGGGCGCACGGTGGCTGCAGCGCAAAGAGGCTGGGGCAGCCGGCGCAGCTGGATGCTGGCCTTGCTGCTGGTGCTGGGCTGGGCGCGGGGGTGATTCGCACGCCATCTTTGTCAATGGCGATTTTGAAAGCCAAACGGTGACGGGCTGGACCAAGCGCTTTGGCCTGAACCCGGCTTGACCGGCGCGCCGCCTTTCAAGTTGGCGATGTGCGCTTCAATGGCGGCGGCGTGGAGAAGGTCAGCGTGGTGGATGGCCGCTTTGACCCGCGCGCACCGCAGCTGGTACTGCCGCGCCAGGGCAATTTTTCGGCCAAGGTCAACGACGACGACAACGGCGCACACATCACGAGATCAGCCAAAAGGGTGTGATTGCCGAAACCGACCGCGACCCGGGTGACGGCAAGCTGCATGTGCGCTTCAGCTATGCCGCCGTGCTGGAGGACCCCAGCCACAATCCCACAAACCAGCTTACTTCTTTGTCGAGATCAAGGATTTGACCAAGGGCGAGACGCTGTACTACGACTTTGCCTTTGCCAACCAGCCGGCCGCGTGTTCTACACCACGGTCTACAAGGCAGCAAATGGCTATCCCCCCTTTTATCGATGTGGACCTGGAGGTGCCCGACAGCAGCCTGGGCAACGAGTTGCAGATCCGCGTAGTGGGTGCCGATTGCTCCCAAGGCGGCCATGGCGGCTATGTCTATGTCGATGCCTTTGGCTCGGTCAGCATTCCGCCGCAGGGCGCCTGCGTCAATGACCTGCAACTGCGCGCCAAACCTGGCAATGTGCAGCTGACCTGGGCCGATACCGCGCCGCCAGCTATGCGGTCTACCGCGCAGACAAGCTGGAAGGTCCTTTTGTGCGTTTGGGCACCACGCAGTCGCGCCACTCTACCTGCTGGACCGCACGGTGCAGGCGCAAAAAACCTACTAATACTACAGCATCCGGGCGCTGGATGTGGATGGCCATGCGCTGTGCAGCTCTGGCGAGGTAGCGACCTATGTGCCTGCGCACTGGAGTGTGGGCGACCCGTGAACCGCCCGCCGATCTTTACCACCAGCCGTGCTTGCTGGGGATGTGCGCCAACTGTATGAGTACCAGGCCACGGCCATCGATGCCGATGGCGACCCGCTCAGCTACCAGCTGATGTATGCCCCGTGGGCATGACCGTGGATGCCGCCACCGGCAAGATCAGCTGGCAGCCAGGCTTGATGGGGATTTCCGCGTGAACCTGCAGGTGAGCGACGGCAAGGGGCTGCTGGCCAGCCAGGCCTTCTCCATCCATGTGTTGGATGGCAACCTGCCGCCGCAGATCACCAGCCAGTTCCCTGCCAAGGTACCTGCGGGTGTGAGTTCTCCCCACCAGGTCACCGCCACAGATCCCGAGAGAGGGCCGTTGCAGTACACCTTGGGCAGCCAGGCGGCGGGGATCAGCATCAATGCCTCTGGAGGCATTTACTGGACCAACCCCGAGCCCGGCACCTATCCGCTGGTGATCCAGTCACCGACCAGTTGGGTGCCCGTGATGTGCAGCGCGTGGTGGTGTCCGTGCAGGCGTTCCCGGCATTCACCAGCCTGCGGTGTTGACGGCCACCGTGGCCCAGCCCTATACCTACCAGGCGCTGGCCAGCGACCGCGATGGTGACGCTATTGTCTACAGCGTGCTCAGCCCTGCAGGCCTGGTGATCAACGCCAGCAGCGGCGCCGTGACCTGGCCATCGCCTGTGGCGGGGACGGCCGCGGTCGTCCTGGCAGCCATGATCGGATGGCAACCAGGGCAAGCAAAGCTTCAGCATTCGCACCACGGCAACGCCCAACCGGGCACCGGTGTTATCGCCACACCGGTCACCTATGTGGCCTACCCCGCCACTTACGCTACACGGCCTCGCCAGCGATGCCGATGGTGACAACCTGGTCTGGAAGCTGCTGCAGGCACCTGCTGCATGACGATCAGTGAGCGCACGGGCGCGATCGCCTGGAAGTTTGCCAGCAACGTCGCTGGCAATTTGCTGTGCGCGTGCAAGTGGACGACCAGCGGGGGCCAGACCGAGCAGGCGTTTGAAATCCAGCTGCCGTGTATGGCAATGGCGCCCCCGCCATCACCAGCCGCCCGCCTAGCCAGGTGCGCGCTGGCGCCATCTATAGCTACTCGGTCAGTGCTACTGACCCTGAGGGCGAGACGCTCAGCTACCGCCTCGCCTCCGGCCTGCCGCAGCCGCTTGGGCTGGCAATCAGCTGAGCTGGGCCACCAGCGTGGCCGATGTGGGCGTGCATGCGCTGCTGATCGAGGTGGCCGATACCGCCGGCAATGTCGCGCAGCAGAACTGGCAGCTCGAAGTGCTGCCCGCCAGCGGCAACCAGCCGCCGGTGATCAGCTCCACCCCCAAGGTGACGGCCGTTGCCGGGGGTGTATGAATACCAGGTGGTTGCCACCGACCGCGATGGTGACCCGCTCAGCTACCAGCTGCTGACCGGCCCGGCAGGCATGACGATCTCTGCCACCGGCAAGCTGGAGTGGCCCGTGCCCGCTGGCTTTGCCGGCAGCGAGATGGTGGAGATTAAAGTGTCCGATGGCCGGGATGGCGAAGTGACCCAGGCCTATGCGATAGGCGTGGGCGTTACCGCCAACCGGCCGCGCTGATCAATTCGACCCCGGTCGCCACCGGATCGGCCGGCGCGGCCTATCTGTACCAGATTCTGGCCAGCGATCCCGATGCGGATGTGCTGACCGACAGCGTCTCCACCAGCGAGCCCGGTATCACCGTGGACGCGCAGACGGGCCGGGTCTCCTGGCCGTGCCGGCAGGCACGAGCGGACAGGTGCAGCTGACCGTGCAGGTGACCGACGGCAAGGGCGGCACCGCATCGCAGACCTATGCCATTGGCGTGGCCAGCCCGGCACCGCCCACCCCGGGTGACCACGCAGCCTGGCACCAGCGCTGTCTCGGGCGCCAGCTATACCTATGCGCTCAAGGCCGTGGATGCCGATGGTGATACCTTGGTCTATGCATTGACGGAGTTCCCGCAGGGCATGCTGATTGACAGCAGCACCCGGTGCCAGCCAGTGGAGCGTTCCTGCCAATGTGGCTGGGCTGGCACCTGTGATGGTGGAGGTGACGGACGGCAAGGGTGGCATCGCCACCAGGGCTACGCCATCTCGGTCTCGGCGCCTCCAACCGCGCACCCGCATTCAGCTCCACACCGGTGACTTCGGCCACCGCAGGTTCGGCCTACGCCTACACGGCGCGGGCGACCGATCCGGATGGCGATGCCATCAGCTATACGCTGGTCCAGCCCCCGCCGGCATGGCGATCCATGCCACATCGGGCGCCATCAGCTGGACGCCCACCTTGGCGCAAGGCGGCACCCATGCAGTAGCCGTGCGCGCCACCGATGCCAAGGGGCCTATGCCACGCAAAGCTTTGGCGTTTACGTGCAGCTGCCAACCAACAACCCACCCCCAGATCAGCAGCAAGCCCGCGCTGCGCTGGGCCCCGGGCGTGCCTTATCAATACCAGGTTACGGCGACCGACCCGGAGAACGACCCGCTGACATATGCGCTGGACAAGGCCCCTGCGGGCATGGCCATATCGGCCAGCGGCCTGCTGACCTGGAACGCCCGGTGCTGGCAGCCATGCGGTAGAGATCAAGGTGCAGGACAGCCCCGTGCGCCTATGTGTGCAAAGCTATACCTTGCAGATTGCGGCCAACCGCGAGCCGTCATCACCAGCGCGCCCGTGCCCACTGCGGCCATTGCTGCGCCTTATGCCTACCAGGTGGTGGCCACAGACCCGGATGGTGACTTCCTCACCTACCGAATGAGCGGCGCACCGGCCAGCTTGACCATGTCGGCCACAGGCCTGATCTCGGGCACGCCGACTTCGCAAGGCACGCATGCGATCACCGTGACGGTGTCGGACCGGCCAGGCCTCCGTCACCCAGAGCTGGACCTTGCGCGTGACCGAGCCCGCAGCGGGCGGACCGCTGGAGGCGGGCGTGACGCCATCGCCCAAATACCTGAACCTGGTGAATCGACCACCCTGCAGGTGTTTGCGCAGGGCGGAACAGCGCCCTACACCGTCAGCAGTCGACCGTGAACGGCCGTGCCGTGACGGTAAACGCCGCTTACCAGGCCATCTTCACGCCCACGGCGATGGGCAAGCACAACCTGCCCTCACCTTGCGCGATGCCAAGGGCAGCAGCGTGACCGTGACGACTGGTTCGCGTCAAGGACCCCAGCGATGTGCTGGCGCCGTTGGCGGCCATCACCGCGCCGGGCAGCTCGGACGACATCACGGTGACGGACGTGTTCGAGCCCACGGCCATCGTGGGCACGGCCTCCGATGCCAACCTGGCTGAGTACCTGCTGATGATCTCGCCAGCGGGCCAGAACCAGTGGAGCAAGATTGGCGGCGGCAGCGCCAGCGTGACGGCCGCCAAGTTGGGCGACCTCAACCCCCAGACCTGGCCAACGGCTTGTACGACCTGGGCCTGGTCGTGCGCGATATCTGGGCAATGAGACCAGCGCCAAGGTGACGGTGGCTATCACGGAGAGCAAAAGACGGCGCCCCTGCAGCTGACCTTTACCGATATGGCTTTTGAGATCGAAGGCCTGCCGCTCACTGTGCGGCGCAGTTATGACTCGCTCAAACCGCCGCAGCGCATGGACTTTGGCTACGGCTGGTCGGTGGACTACAGACGTCTGGCTGCAGACCAATGGCGTACTGGGCCGCTCCGGGTGATGCAGGAGACGGGCTCGGGCTTCAACCGCAAGATCTGCGTGCGGCCCCAAGGCTCCCGCGTGGCATCGGTGCGTATGCCCGACGGCAGGCTTGAGCAGTTCGACCTGCGGGCCAGTCCGGAGTGCGTGAGCGTGCTGCATGGGCGTCCAACCCCAGCGTCAGCCTCGCATTCAGCGCCAAGGCCAGCAACAAGAGCGGCAGCAAGCTCGAAGCGCTGGGCTACAGCGATCTGCGTCTGGCCGGTGGTGATCTGTTCGACATGGGCACGACCGAGACCTTCAACCCCAGCAGTACAAGCTCACCACTCTGGATGGCATCGAATACATCCTGAACAAGGACTTCGGCATTCAGCAGATCAAGGACCGCAATGGCAACAGCCTGCAGTTCACGCGCAGCGGTATCAGCCACTCTGGCGGCTGGGCGCTGCCTTTACCCGCGATGCGCAGGAAAGATTAGCAAGATCAGCGGCCCCGGCGGCCAGGTGTTGAACTATGGCTACGATGCGGCCGACAACCTGATCTCGGTGGTCGACCAGAGCAATGCGGCGTCCGACTTCCGTTACGAGAACCCAAGGTGGCGCATGGCCTGACCATCCAGACCGATCCACTGGGCGGCTGGCGCTGAAGACCACGTACGATGACGCCGGGCGCGTGCTGAGCCAGACCGATGCCGCCGGCAAGGCCGTGACGGTGAGCACCGACAACACGGCAAACAAGCAGACCATCAAGGACCGCAACGGCAACACCACCGTGTATGACTTTGATGACCGGGGCAACATCACCGCGTGCTGGATGCCGCAGGCGGCACCACCCAGTACGCCTATGACGCCAATGACAACGAATCGAGGTGATCGACGCGTTGGGCCGCAAGACCACGCGCAGCTACGACGCCTTCGGCAATGTCACCAGCGAAACCGATCCCGCCGGCCGTGTGACCAAGACGGCTTTCAATGCGCAAGGCAATGTCACCACCATCACCGATGCGGCAGCCACGTCACCACCAATGGCTACAACGCCAGCGGTGATCTAACAGCCATCACCGATGCTGCTGGCAAGGCCTTTGGCATGGGCTACAGCCCGACGGGTAGTCCTGAGCAGCATGACCGACAAGGTCGGCAATGCCACCCGCTACACTATGCCAAGATTAATGGCACCACGCTCAAGCAGACCGAGACGGCTCCGGACGGTACGTGACCACCTACGCTTACGACAGCGCAGGCAACGTCATCTCCACTACGCGCGCCATCGTCACCCACCGGCCAACCTGCCACCACGTGGTAGAAAAGAGCAGCTACGACACCAAGGGCAATGTCACCAGCCGCACCAATGCGGTGGGCGACACCAGCACACTACCTCTACGATGCGGCGGGCCAGCTGGTGCAAGAGACCGACAGCCACCGCAAGACAGCGCATGAGTACAGCCTGCGCGGTGAAAAGTCCAAGACCACTACCCGATGGCAGGGTAGAAAGCTGGGCCTATGACAACAACGGCAACGAAACCCAGAGCTGCATCGGTAGCCTGTGCACGCGCACAGCCTACGATGCGCTGGACCGCGCCACCAAGGTCACCGACCCATGGGCTTTGTCGTCGAGAGCGTGTACGACGCAGCAGGCCAGCTCGCATCTAGCAAGGATGCGCGCGGCAACACACGGCGTTTGAATACGACCTGCTGGCCGTGAAACCAAGCAGACCAATGCCGCTGGCATCGAGGTGACGCGCGAATACGACCTGGCGGGCAACCTCGTCAAAACCACCGACGGCTTGGGCCGGGCGACGGTCCACGTCTACAACAACACCCAAAAGCGCACCACACACCTTGGCCAATGGCGCGGTGACGCAGTTTGCCTATGACGCCAATGGCGTGCTGCTGAGCGAGACCAACCCGCTGGGCCATGCCTACCAGTTTGGCCACGATCCGCTGGCGCCCTCAAGACCGTGACCGACCCGCTGGGCAAGGCGACCGCTACACCTGAATGGCAGCAACCAGCTGCTGACCCAGACCGACGCCAACGGCCACAGCACCCGCTATGGCTACGACAGCGCTGGCCGTCGTGTGCACGCACCCTGCCAGGCGGCAAGAGCGAAGGCCTGGTCTACGACAGCGAAGGCCGTCTGGTAAGCCGTACTGACTTTGACGGCAGCCAGACCATCTACAGCTATGACGTAGGCGGCAAGCTCAGCAAAGTCACGCGCAGCGATGGCCGCAGCCTGAGCCAAGGCTATGACAGCTTTGGCCGCATGAACAGCCAGACCGATACCGCCTATGGCAACTGCCTGACCCTGGACGGCAACGACGCGCGTCACCCGCAGGTCTGGAGCCACAGCAGCCTGGGCACCAGCTTCAGTGCGACCTTGGACTACGCTGGGACGCCAACAGCAACCGCACCCAGGTCAGCACCTCGGGCCAGACATCAAGCCGGCTACAACACGCTCAACCAGCTGGAGACCCTGACCACCCCGATGGCAGCACCACCCTTTTGCCTACGACAACGCCGGCAATCGCGTGCAGGTGACGCGGCCGATGCAGCACCACCGACTACCAGTACAACCTGGCCAACCAGCTGACAGCCGTGCTGCACAAAAGGCAGACGGTGCAGACATTGCCAGCTTTGTCTACACCCTCAATGCCGCAGGCCAGCGCACCCAGGTGGCCGAGCGCATGGTGGGGGTAGGCAGCCCGCAGAGACGGTGGAGCGCACCGTGCGCTACCAGTACGACGCCGCCGGCAAGCTGCTGCAAGAGCGCGTAGCACAAACCGCACCTGCGGTGTTGATTCGACCATCGACTACGTCTACGACGCCGGGGCAACCGCAGCCGTCGCAGCGTCAGCCACAACGGCCAGGTCACCACCTACCAGTACGACAGCCATGACCGCCTCACGCAAAGTGTGGATAGCCGAGCGGCACCACCACTTACCAGTGGGACGAGCGCGGCAACCTGGTGCAGAAGGCATCACCCGCCGATACCACCACCTATGCCTGGACGGTGGACAACCGCCTGCCAAGTCAGCACCGGCGCTAAAACGGTGAGTACGGTTATGACAGTAGCGGCCGCCGCATCAAGCGCCTGGTCAAAGAGGGCCACCACCACGGAGACCCACTACAAGGTCGACCACCAGCGAAGCTACAGCGAGATCCTGGTCGAGAGCACCAAGTCAACAGCGGCGCCTGGGTCGATACCGTGCATGTGCACACCCCCGATGGCTTAGGTGAGCTGATCGCCAGCACCTCGGCTGGCGCGCAAACCCGCTGTTCAGCGATGGCTGGGCAGCGTGCGTGTGGCCCAAACCGCTGCCACCAGCCATGTCTTCAGCTACGACGCATTCGGCATTGCGCTGGGGCCACTGAAGGCATGCTCGCCAATGCGGCCGATGCCGCTGCTACCAGCCACCGCTACACCGCGAATATGCCGACAGCCAGACGGGGCTGCTGCATCTCCGTGCGCGTGATTACGATCCACAGCGTTGGCCGTTTATCTCGATGGATGAGCACCCCGGCGCGAGTCGCATTCCGCACTTTGAACAAGTACCTGTATGGCAATGCGGACCCGTGAATACGGTGGATCGAGTGGGAACATTTTATATCCATGGCGATGCCCAATTTTGGACATTGATGCGCGTAACTTCCGCAGGTACCAGAGCGCTCGGGATTTTGGACAAGCTAGACCATAGGCTGACCTTGCTGCAGTTGGTACATGCATACCAACAGGTATGAGTGTTTTCCCAACCCAGAGTGGCAAAATTCCATGAAGGATGCAAAAAATCAAAAGGTTTTGTGAATGCCATGAAAATTTTGATGTAGCGGTTGCAGAGCTGGCAGGGAAGTCTGCTGCAATATTTGCAAATAAGGGGGTCGCTAAAGCTATGGGGAATTTATTAGAGGTACCAGAAATGCGCTGCTGATTTATCCAACCCCCGAAATACCAGGTAAAGTTTCTCCTTTCCGGTTAAACAGGTTAAGGTGGGCACGTTGTCTCTCAGCAAATCGCATCGAGACATATATGTTGAATTTGGCGTTAGATCGCAGCAAGGGGCCGCATGCTCGGCGCCGGTCATCGATGGAGCCGCGAAGGGAATTTGCAATGGTTCCGGCAGGATTGCATAGCGCTGTGGGCCATAACTCCCAAGTTTGTGCTTTCCTATTGCAGAGGGTCATATCATTATCACTGCGCCAAATAGGCATGCCATGAATAAAAATGCACTTATTTTGAGAAGCTGACAACCGATGAATGAATATTTTGCTGTCAGAGTTGAATGGCAAATTTCCTCATTTCAGTTTGATTTCAAAGCACCAAGAGCTGGCAGTCGTGTTTTAAAGAGGCAATGGAAAATGTTGCGTCGTATGATGCAGACTACGACCCACCTAGATTTTTGAGGGAGAACTGGCCGACAATTGGACCAGTTTGGGAATTGGCTGATTTTCCACCCTAGGTGTATGCTCTTTTGATGTGCTGACCAAGGTGAATTCATCTTCTTGTGGTTGATTTCTTTTTGTATTGCTGGGATATTAATTTTATTGCTTACTCTTGTACTGATTGCTCAAAAGACATAGCGATAAAATTTCATGCACTTGCAATAAATGCGTTGAATTTTGATTTGGCCTCAATGCCTTAAATGCCTATGACTCAGTACTAACTGTATTTGAGATATGGATATGGTTGGTGAGGCATTGGATTTTTATTTGACGGGATATGGGAGGCGATGATCCATTTCGCCCCATTCTTTTTTGTAAGCAGATTGAGGTTGTGGAGCAACTTAAGAACCATCCCTTCTTTGTAGGGAAGTGCGACTACTACACCGTAAGAATATTTAAAAGATCCTTTTGAACCCGCTGCTCTGCAGTTACCGCCTGGAATGTGATAAATGCTTTCTCTAAGTGACAAGCATTTTACCAATACGAAGTTTATTGTTTAATGAACTTTGTTTTGATTAAGCCTGAATCACAGCTGGCGCATTTCTACGTTAAGAGGATTATGTCTGTTTGTGCAGAGTCGCACTTTCAACCATCGATCTGGATCATGATTTCAATTCGAACATTATAAACCTTTGTCAGCTGTTTATATCTTGTTTTCTGAATTCGCTAAAGATAATGCCGCTATTGGAGGCCTGTTTGGTGGTGATATATATCGCGAGATAAACAATGAACGAGAAAATCTGTTTGATGATGAGGTGTCAAATAGATTTTTTGAAAATCTTGAATTTAATACATCTTTGAATGGGTTTGAGAATGGAGAATGTTGGCAAGAGCTGAGAGAGAAATCTAGATTATTTTTGACGAAATATAGTCTGTTGGATAATTTTGATTTTCCAAATCCTATGAAATTCTCTGAATTTTTATATCCAGATGATTTTGAAAAGTATGATCCGGCCCTCGTTGGTCTTGGTGTGGACAGTCCATTTCGTTGAGGATTGGGCGCAAATGAAAAATATCACGATGGCTGCCTATAAAGACGCGGTAATTTAGTCTCTTGAGAATTGATACGCCAAGCAGTGACGTATGCAGAAGCTGATGAACGTGCTGCACGGGGGCTGATCAGCTCAGCCCCATGTTGAAAACCGGAGAAGCGCAACGCTTCTTCGATGCGGCATGCCAGTTGGAAAGCCGCAGGCCCGCATGCTTACGGTTCCCTCGGCATGCTTTCCTCTGAACACCCATGCGCCAGTAACCAAGACAAGTTCTTGCTGCCAGCGACGCCAACCCCATCCACATCCAGTCAACCTCAAAACCGCAGGTTCCGCGGCGTCTGGACATGCACATGGCAGGCCATGCCTGATGGAACCCGGACGTGTTCCATGCAAAGCCATTGCGCTTTGATTGCTTATATTGGTATACCAATATGGAAAATGGCACACTAGATTGTCAAATTAAGGGTTTACCCTGGCAATAAATTTGCATGATTCCCCAATAATCGCCCAACTTTGGCCGCAGATTGGCGATTTCATGGTTTATTGGTAAACCAATTTAGACCAAAGGTCCAACCAACGGCATAGCGAACAAGCCATTCACCAAGCAAGGCCAAGCACAGGGCACCCTAGCACCCGTCAGCGCCAGCCTCCAGTGAACAGCCAAGAACAAGGCGCGCCATGCGCCCGTCCAATAACTTCGAGACATCGCCATGCAAACTCTCTGGCAGCAAAACTACGACACGGCTGGCAACATCTGGGTGTGGGCCTGGGTGGCATGTGATTCCGATCCTGTTTTTCTTTTTGGCATTAACCAAGTTGCGGCTCAAGGGCTACCAGGCGGGCACCATCACGGTGTGCTGGCCCTGGCGGTGGCGTTGTTGTTCTACCGCATGCCCGTCAGCGCGGCGCTGGCTTCGCCGTCTATGGCTTCTTCTATGGCCTTTGGCCCATTGCCTGGATCATTGTGCGGCGGTGTTTCTGTACAAGATCTCCGTCAAGACGGGGCAGTTCGATGTGATCCGCTCGTCGATCCTGTCGGTCACGCCGGACCAGCGCCTGCAGCTCATCCTGGTGGGCTTTTGCTTTGGCGCGTTTCTGAAGGGGCGGCAGGTTTTGCGCGCCGGTCGCGATCACGGCGGCCTTGCTGGTGGGCCTGGGCTTCAAGCCGCTGTATGCCGCAGCCTGTGCTGATCGCCAATACCGCACCGGTGGCGTTTGGTGCGATGGGCATTCCGACATCGTCGCCGCCAGGTCTCAGGCGTCGATGCCTTTGCGATTGGCCAGATGGCCGGTCGCCAGCTGCCTTTCATGACTGTGCTGGTGCTGTTCTGGCTGGATGGCCATCATGGATGGCTGGCGCGGTGTGAAGGAGACCTGGCCTGCGGTGCTGGTCGGTGGCGGCTCGTTTGCGATCGTGCAGTTTCTCACCGCCAACTACATTGGCCCGGAGCTGCCGATATCACCTCGCTATCGTGTCCTTGATTGCGCTGACCCTGTTCCTCAAAGTCTGGCAGCCCAAGCGCATCTCCGCTTCACACCAGCGGGTGAGCCGGCTGCAACGCCGTGCCCGCAGCCCTGTGGTCGTCGGGCGCGCCCTGACGCTGTTGCCGTCATCAAGGCCTGGTCGCCGTTCATCATCCTGACGGCCGGTCACGGTCTGGAGCATCAAGCCCTTCAAGGCGCTGTTTGCCGCGGGTGGCCCGCTGGCGTCCACCGTCATCAATATTCCGTGCCGTTTCTGCACAACCTGGTCGAGAAGACACCGCCCGTCGTGGCCGCTGCCGCCCCTTACGGCGCCGTCTACACCTTCAACTGGCTGCTGGCCACCGTACCGCCATCCTGATTGCGGCGTGATCACCATTGCCTTCACCCGCCTCGCCGTCCAAGGCAGTGGCAACTTGGCCGAGACCTTCAAGGAACTGGCCGTGCCGATCTACTCCATCGGTATGGTGCTGGCCTTTGCCTTTGTCGCCAACTACTCGGGCGGTCGGCCACCCTGGCGCTGGCATGGCGCACACCCCAGCCTTTACCTTCTTCTCGCCCTTCCTGGCTGGATAGGTGTTCCTGACGGCTCGGACACCTCTCCCAATGCACTGTTTGCCGCGCTGCAGGCCACTACTGCGCAGCAGCTGGGCTGCCCCAGGTGCTGACCGTGCCGCCAACACCACCGCGGTGTGACGGCAAGATGATCTCGCCCCAGTCCATCGCCATTGCCTGCGCGGCCGGGGTCTGGCGCCGAATCGGATCTGTTTCGCTTCACGGTAAAGCACAGCTCAGCCTATCTGCGGTCATCATCGGTTTGATGACTCCTGCAGGCCTATGTGTTTCCGTGGATGATTCCGTCATTGAGCGTCGCTGCGCCCATCGCCTTGATGGAGCCCCGACGGCAACACATACCACGAAAGCTCTCCCCCATGCGCCTCGCTGACCATGTTGTCGAAAAACTGCTTGCCCTGGTGCAGGCCGTGGCTTGCAGCCGGCCAGCGCCTGCCGCGGAGCGCAACTGGCGCTGGAGCTGGGGGGTCGCGCACATCGGTGCGCGAGGCGCTGCAAAAGCTCATCAGCCAGGGGGTGCTGTCGGCCCCGGCGCGGCGATGGCACTACCTATGTGCAAACGGTGCCATCGGCCGATTGGCTGCAAGAGGCCATGGGGCCGTTGGCCGGCTGATTGAATCGGACCCCAACTACCGCTATGACGTGCTGGAGACCCGCCATGCGCTGGAGAGCAGCACCGCCTGGCTGCCGCGCAGCGTGCACCGCGCAAGACAAGGAACGCATCCAGCGCTGTTTTGATGTGATGATTGAGCACCAGCAAAGCGGCCATGCGAGCTGGCCGCACGCGCCGATGCGCAGTTCCACCTGGCGATTGCCGAGGCATCGCACAACCTGGTGCTGGTGCAGGTGATGCAAAGCCTGTTCACCGTGGTGCTGTCTACCGTGGAGCGCACCGCCATGACATGTTCCGCTGAGCGCCCCCGTCACGCTGCAGCAGCTCACCGTGCAGCACCAAAGCCTGATGCAGGCGATTTTGGAGGCGACCCGCAGCGCGCCCGCGCCTGCATTGGCGAGCACCTGGAGCATGTGCCCACACCATCTTGCAGATGGACGAAGAGCGCGCGCGGCGCGAGCGATCGATGCGCCTGCCGGCCGAGCTGATGCCCAGCCCGCCCGGCCCCTGATCTGCGCGGACCCTGACAACCAACATACCGAGACAAACCTCCAGCCCTGAAGCGCACCATGATCATCTCTTCGCATCCGACTACCGCGCCGCCGCGCAAAAGCGCCTGCCGCCGTTTCTGTTCCACTACATCGATGCGGCGCGTACCCGAGCAAACGCTCAGCGCAATGTGGCTGATTACGCCGATGTGGCCCTGCGCCAGCGCGTGCTCAAGGACATGAGCCAGCTCGACACCAGCATCGAGCTGTTTGGCGAGAAGCTCTCTATCCCGCCAATCCTCGCGCCCGTGGGCCTGCTGGGCATGTTTGCACGCCGGGGCGAGGTGCAGGCCTCACGCGCCGCTGCCCATGGCATCCCTCACCCTGTCCACCGTTTCGGTCTGCCCGATTGAAGAGTGGCACCCGGCCTGGGCCGGCCCATGTGGTTCCAGCTCTATGTGCTCAAGGACCGGGCTTTATGAAGAACGCGCTCGAGCGCGCGCGGGCCGCCGCTGCTCCACGCTGGTGTTCACCGTTGATATGCCCGTGCCCGGCGCCCGCTACCGCGATGCGCATTCGGGCATGAGCGGCCCCAACGCCGCGATGCGCCGCTACTGGCAGTCCGTCACCCACCGGCCTGGTCCTGGGATGTGGGCTTGAACGGCCGACCGCACGACCTGGGCAATATCTCCGCCTACCGGGGCACCCCACCGGCTTGGCCGACTACATCGGCTGGCTGGGCAGCAATTTTGATCCATCGATCTCCTGGAAGGACCTGGAATGGATCCGCGACTTCTGAAGGCCCGATGGTCATCAAGGGCATCCTGGACCCGGAAGACGCCAAGGATGCCGTGCGCTTTGGCGCCGATGGCATTGTGGTCAGCAACCATGGGGGCCGCCAGTTGGATGGCGTGCTGTCCTCGGCCCGCGCGTTGCCGGCCATTGCCGATGCGGTCAAGGGCCAGATCAAGATTCTGGCGGACTCGGCATCCGCAATGGGCTCGACATTGTGCGCGCCATCGCCTTGGGGGGGACGCCACCTTGCTCGGCCGCGCCTTTATCTATGCGCTGGCCACGTCGGGCCAGGCCGGCGTCAAGCACCTGCTGGAGCTGATGGAAAAGGAAATGCGGTGGCGATGACCTTGACCACGTGGCCAAGGTCGCCGATATCAACGGCGATCTGCTGGTGCGCCAGTAAACGACGCACCCTACCAAGACCTGCCATGACCGCTGCCAACACCACCTCCGTCTCGCGCGAAGCGCTGCTTGACCAGCTGCGCGCCGCCGTCGGCCCGCCCATGTGCTGACGGCGACCAGGCACGCGCCGTTTTCGCAAAGGCCACCGGACTGGCGAAGGCCCGGTGCTGGCGGTGGTGCGCCCGGCCAGCCTGTGGGAGCAGTGGCAGGTGCTGGAGGCCGCTGTGGCCGCAGGCCGCATTGTCATCATGCAGGCGGCCACACCGGGCTCACCGCGGGTCAACGCCCGATGGCAGCGGCTATGACCGCGAGATCGTGCTGATCAACACCTTGCGCATCACCGAGTGCAGTGATTGGCGGTGGCGCCCAGGTCATCTGCTGCCCGGGCCCACGTTGGACAAGTTGGAGCAGGTGCTGGCACCCTTGGGGCGCGAGCCGCATTCGGTCATCGGCTCGTCCTGCATCGGCGCCTCGGTGCTCGGCGGCATCTGCAACAACTCCGGCGGCTCGCTGGTGCGGCGCGGACCGCCTATACCGAGCTGGCGCTCTACGCCCAGGTGCGGGCCGATGGCTCGCTGGCCTGGTCAACCACCTGGGCATTGCGCTGGGGGATAGCCCGCAAGAGATTTTGACCCGCCTGCACAACGGCGACTACCGCGAGGGCCGACATCACGCACGATGCGCAGCGCGCCGCCTCCGACCCCGCTACGCCGCCGCCCGTGCGCGATGTGGACCAGGATTCGCCCGCGCGCTTCAATGCCGATCCCTCGCGCTTGTTTGAGGCCTCGGGCTCGGCCGGCAAGCTCTGCCTGTTTGCAGTGCGGCTCGATACTTTTCCGAAAGTGCCCAGCACCGTCTTCTATATCGGCAGCAATGCGGCCGACGACCTGACCACGGTGCGCCGCCATCTGCTCACCGCCTTGCCGGAGTTGCCGATTGCCGGTGAGTACATCCACCGCACCGCCTACGACATTGGCGAGCAATACGGCAAGGATACCTTCTTGCTGATCGACCGCTTTGGCACCGCCCCGTGCTGCGGCTTTGCGCTCAAAACCGGGTCGATGGCTTCTTTGAGCGGCTGGGCTTGCGCGGCGTCAGCGACCGCATCATCCAGCGTTCACCAACCTCTTGCCCAGCCACCTGCCCGCGCGCATGCGCAGTGCGCGAGCGCTATGAGCACCACCTGCTGCTGCGCGTATCGAACGACACGGCGGACGCCACACGCGCGTTTCGGAGCACGCATTTTGCTGGCAGCGCCAGTGGCGGCTGGTTTGAGTGTGATGCCGATGAAGGCGCAAGGCCTTTTTGCACCGCTTTGCGATTGCGGCGCTGCCATCCGCTACCGCGAAGTGCACCGCGCACAGGTCGAAGACATTGTCGCGCTCGATGTCGCCCGCGCCGCAATGACCGTGACTGGTGGAGCAGTTGCCCGCCGAGGTCGAGGCCGACATAGTGCACAAGCTCTACTACGGCCACTTTTCTGCCCATGTCTTCCACAACTACATCGTGAAAAAGGGCGTCGATCCGCTGGCCATGGAGCACCGCATGTGGGCGCTGCTCGATGCGCGCCGGGCCGAGTACCCCCGAGCACAATGTGGGCCACCTCTATGTGCCAAGCCTGCATTGGCCGATTTTTACCGCCAGCTGGACCCCAGTAACAGCTTGAACCCCGCATTGGCCATACGGCGCGGGCAAGAACTGGAGGCTTGTTTGTGAGCGGCCAAGTGCCTGGCCCAAAGGGTATTCAGACTAGCGCAGGGCGGGGCTGTGGCGCTGCGATAACGCACTGGCGCCGGGGAAGGAAGGGCAAGCAATCGCTGGCCTGCAGCCAATAGGCGGTGGTCTGGACGGCTCACAGCGTCTCGCACAGCATGTCCCAGAAGGCTTGCACCAGCAACGGGTGTCGGCCTGCTTGCCGTGCTTCATCAGACAGATTTTTCTGGCCAGCTGTGGCCGGGCGATCGGCAGGTAGCACAGCTGCGGGTCAGTGTGCGCCTGCTTGCTCAGCTGGATATCATCCGACTTTCAGATCACTGTGCACCAGCGCGTACAGCGATTCGATCGACGACAGGTTGTGCGGCACATTGACATGCACGCCCTGCTCGCGCAGCACGGTGGTGATCATGTCATATATTGCCCCGCCGCAGCACCGCCAGCGGCTGGTCTTTGAGATCGTGCCAGTGCAGCTTGGCCTGCTGGGCCAGCGATGGCGCGGGGAGACCACGACCACGATCTCATCGCTGGTGATCAGGCGCGAATCAATGTGCGCAGGCATATCGAAATGCAGCCCGACCGCAATATCCGCATCCCCTTGCGTGATCGACTCGATCAGCGTGTCGCTGTGCATGTCGTCGAGCACGAAATGCACCTCCGGGTGCGCTGCTGGAACGGGCCCATGTACGGCGCAATCCACTGCGATGCCGATGGATGCAGTGGATGCGGATAGAGCGGCTCTGGTGCTGCAGCCGCTGGAGCATCTCCTCCATGCCTGGTCAAAGGTGGCAATCATCCAGCTGACCTGGGCGCGCACCGATTCGCCCGTGGTGTCAGCCGCACGCCCGCATGCTGCGGTCAAACAAGGTGACGCCCAGCGTGATTTCGAGTTCGCGGATGGCGGAGGAAAAGGCCGGCTGGCTCATCGCCAGCGACTGGGCAGCCTGGGTGAAGGTGGGGTGCTCAGCGGCCTGCTTGAAGCAGCTGAGCTGCCGCAATGTGGGGATGGATGCGATCTCTGCGGCTGGTAAACGTGGGTCATGATGAATTCATTTTTTCAAATCAAATAATTACTCCAATTGTAAATTGCTATGTAATTAAATTTTTACAGATGCGTAAAAAAATGGGTGGGAACGGTCGCCGATGGCAGCGGATTGCACCAACAGAAGCGTAAAAGTTCCAGAGATTTTTACGAAATTGCCTCTGTTTCATCGTGTTTTTACCGATGAATGGCGAAGTGATGGCGCCGGGGTGGTAGCGACTGTGCCACAGATGGGTAGATCGTAGGTATACTAACATTTGTTGAATTTATCGCTATTTATTAACGATAGATATAGTAATATATTTAAGTTGGTTTTTTCGCACAGATCGACCCGAGGTTGGCGTGCCGCCCACAGGCGTTTTGACCGGTGGCGTTCAGCGCCTCCTGGCCTGGGCCAGCGCACTGCTGCCGCAGCCTGCTGCCCATGCTGCCGATGCGCTGTGCATGCCCGCAGCAGCCTGCCCCTTTGCCGGATGCCATGTCTTGACCGGCCGGCGCTGCCGCTGCGCAATGGCGTCCCTGGTGCTTTTCCGAAACTCCGCTGCTGGTGCAGCAGACCGGGCCCATCGACGGCCGGACAGCCGCGCGGGAATGTCTTTTATTTTTTT
>NZ_JBHRUZ010000038.1:0-18570 GCF_042647185.1 Comamonas sp. JC664 | reverse complement strand
AGGTGCCCGCTGGCGCTGGCAACCAGGTGGTGGTGACGGTGACCGGTAAAGCGACTGCAGATGCGTGCTGACGCACCGAGCCTCGGTGGCGCCAACGAACGCCGATACCGTGGACACGAATGTAGCCAACAATGACAGCTTGGTGCAGGTCAGTGTCAGCACTGCTGGGGCTGCGCAGGCCGATTTGGCGGTGTTCAAAAACCACAGCACACCCAACGTGCTGCACGGCGGCAAGCTGGCCTTCCAGCTGGTGGCTGTCAACCATGGCCCGGCAGCGGTCAGCGCAGCGCGACTGCAAGACCTGATGCCCTCGGGCGTGGAGGACATGCGTGGACCTGCAGTGCGCGCGGTGGTGCGTATGCGGCACAGCGTCAGGGCAAGGCGGCGATATCCAAGTGCTGGCGGAGATGCGGTGGGCGCTTCCATCACCATCGATGTGACGGGCGCCATGGCGCAGGCCGGTGGCCACTTGGTGAATACCGCTTCAGTCGCGTCCGAGCTGCCCGATCCGTGTTGTCCAACAACAGCGCATCGCCTCCGTCAATGCACCTGCGGGCGCCCTCAAATCCATTCCCACCATGGGCTGGCTGGCGCTGAGTTTGCTGTCGGGCTGCACCTTGTTGCTGGGCGCACGGTGGCTGCAGCGCAAAGGGGGCTGGGGCAGCCGGCGCAGCTGGATGCTGGCCTTGCTGCTGGTGCTGGGCTGGGGCGCGGGGGTGATTCGCACGCCATCTTTGTCAATGGCGATTTTGAAAGCAAACGGTGACGGGCTGGACCAAGCGCTTTGGCCTGAACCCGGCTTGACCGGCGCGCCGCCTTTTCAAGTTGGCGATGTGCGCTTCAATGGCGGCGGCGTGGAGAAGGTCAGCGTGGTGGATGGCCGCTTTGACCGCGCGCACCGCAGCTGGTACTGCCGCGCCAGGGCAATTTTTCGGCCAAGGTCAACGACGACGACAACGGCGCACACATCACGAGATCAGCCAAAAGGGTGTGATTGCCGAAACCGACCGCGACCCGGGTGACGGCAAGCTGCATGTGCGCTTCAGCTATGCCGCCGTGCTGGAGGACCCCAGCCACAATCCCACAAACAGCCTTACTTCTTTGTCGAGATCAAGGATTTGACCAAGGGCGAGACGCTGTACTACGACTTTGCCTTTGCCAACCAGCCGGCCGCGTGTTCTACACCACGGTCTACAAGGGCAGCAAATGGCTATCCACCCCTTTTTATCGATGTGGACCTGGAGGTGCCCGACAGCAGCCTGGGCAACGAGTTGCAGATCCGCGTAGTGGGTGCCGATTGCTCCCAAGGCGGCCATGGCGGCTATGTCTATGTCGATGCTTTGGCTCGGTCAGCATTCCGCCGCAGGGCGCCTGCGTCAATGACCTGCAACTGCGCGCCAAAACCTGGCAATGTGCAGCTGACCTGGGCCGATACCGGCGCCGCCAGCTATGCGGTCTACCGCGCAGACAAGCTGGAAGGTCCTTTTGTGCGTTTGGGCACCACGCAGTCGCGCCACTCTACCTGCTGGACCGCACGGTGCAGGCGCAAAAAACCTACTACTACAGCATCGGGCGCTGGATGTGGATGGCCATGCGCTGTGCAGCTCTGGCGAGGTAGCGACCTATGTGCCTGCGCACTGGAGTGTGGGCGACCCGTGAACCGCCCGCCGATCTTTACCAGCCAGCCGGTGCTTGCTGGGGATGTGCGCAACTGTATGAGTACCAGGCCACGGCCATCGATGCCGATGGCGACCCGCTCAGCTACCAGCTGATGTATGCCCCGTGGGCATGACCGGGGATGCCGCCACCGGCAAGATCAGCTGGCAGCCAGGCTTGATGGGGGATTTCCGCGTGAACCTGCAGGTGAGCGACGGCAAGGGGCTGCTGGCCAGCCAGGCCTTCTCCATCCATGTGGTGGATGGCAACCTGCCGCCGCAGATCACCAGCCAGTTCCCTGCCAAGGTACCTGCGGGTGTGAGTTTCTCCACCAGGTCACCGCCACAGATCCCGAGAGAGGGCCGTTGCAGTACACCTTGGGCAGCCAGGCGGCGGGGATCAGCATCAATGCCTCTGGAGGCATTTACTGGACCAACCCCGAGCCCGGCACCTATCCGCTGGTGATCCAGGTCACCGACCAGTTTGGTGCCCGTGATGTGCAGCGCGTGGTGGTGTCCGTGCAGGCGTTCCCGGCATTCACCAGCTGCGGTGTTGACGGCCACCGTGGCCCAGCCCTATACCTACCAGGCGCTGGCCAGCGACCGCGATGGTGACGCTATTGTCTACAGCGTGCTCAGTGGCCCTGCAGGCCTGGTGATCAACGCCAGCAGCGGCGCCGTGACCTGGCCATCGCCTGTGGCGGGGACGGCCGCGGTCGTCCTGGCAGCCACTGATCGGATGGCAACCAGGGCAAGCAAAGCTTCAGCATTCGCACCACGGCAACGCCCAACACGGGCACCGGTGTTATCGCCACACCGGTCACCTATGTGGCCTACCCCGCCACTTACGGCTACACGGCCTCGGCCAGCGATGCCGATGGTGACAACCTGGTCTGGAAGCTGCTGCAGGCACCTGCTGCATGACGATCAGTGAGCGCACGGGCGCGATCGCCTGGAAGTTTGCCAGCAACGTCGCTGGCAATTTGCTGTGCGCGTGCAAGTGGACGACCAGCGTGGTGGCCAGACCGAGCAGGCGTTTGAAATCCAGCTGCCGGTGTATGGCAATGGCGCCCCCGCCATCACCAGCCGCCCGCTAGCCAGGTGCGCGCTGGCGCCATCTATAGCTACTCGGTCAGTGCTACTGACCCTGAGGGCGAGACGCTCAGCTACCGCCTCGCCTCCGGCCTGCCGCAGCCGCTTGGGCTGGCAATCAGCTGAGCTGGGCCACCAGCGTGGCCGATGTGGGCGTGCATGCGCTGCTGATCGAGGTGGCCGATACCGCCGGCAATGTCGCGCAGCAGAACTGGCAGCTCGAAGTGCTGCCCGCCAGCGGCAACCAGCCGCCGGTGATCAGCTCCACCCCCAAGGTGACGGCCGTTGCCGGTGGGGTGTATGAATACCAGGTGGTTGCCACCGACCGCGATGGTGACCCGCTCAGCTACCAGCTGCTGACCGGCCCGGCAGGCATGACGATCTCTGCCACCGGCAAGCTGGAGTGGCCCGTGCCCGCTGGCTTTGCCGGCAGCGAGATGGTGGAGATTAAAGTGTCCGATGGCCGGGATGGCGAAGTGACCCAGGCCTATGCGATAGGCGTGGGCGTTACCGCCAACCGGCCGCCGCTGATCAATTCGACCCCGGTCGCCACCGGCATCGGCCGGCGCGGCCTATCTGTACCAGATCTGGCCAGCGATCCCGATGCGGATGTGCTGACCTACAGCGTCTCCACCAGCGAGCCCGGTATCACCGTGGACGCGCACGACGGGCCGGGTCTCCTGGCCGTGCCGGCAGGCACGAGCGGACAGGTGCAGCTGACCGTGCAGGTGACCGACGGCAAGGGCGGCACCGCATCGCAGACCTATGCCATTGGCGTGGCCAGCCCGGCACCGCCCACCCCGGGTGACCACGCAGCCTGGCACCAGCGCTGTCTCGGGCGCCAGCTATACCTATGCGCTCAAGGCCGTGGATGCCGATGGTGATACCTTGGTCTATGCATTGACGGAGTTCCCGCAGGGCATGCTGATTGACAGCAGCACCGGTGCCAACCAGTGGAGCGTTCCTGCCAATGTGGCTGGGCTGGCACCTGTGATGGTGGAGGTGACGGACGGCAAGGGTGGCATCGCCACCAGGCTACGCCATCTCGGTCTCGGCGCCTCCAACCGCGCACCCGCATTCAGCTCCACACCGGTGACTTCGGCCACCGCAGGTTCGGCCTACGCCTACACGGCGCGGGCGACCGATCCGGATGGCGATGCCATCAGCTATACGCTGGTCTCAGCCCCCGCCGGCATGGCGATCCATGCCACATCGGGCGCCATCAGCTGGACGCCCACCTTGGCGCAAGGCGGCACCATGCAGTAGCCGTGCGCGCCACCGATGCCAAGGGGGCCTATGCCACGCAAAGCTTTGGCGTTTACGTGCAGCTGCCAACCAACAACCCACCCCAGATCAGCAGCAAGCCCGCGCGCGCTGGGCCCGGGCGTGCCTTATCAATACCAGGTTACGGCGACCGACCGACCCAGAAACGACCCGCTGACATATGCGCTGGACAAGGCCCCTGCGGGCATGGCCATATCGGCCAGCGGCCTGCTGACCTGGAACGCCCGGTGCTGGGCAGCCATGCGGTAGAGATCAAGGTGCAGGACAGCCGTGGCGCCTATGTGGTGCAAAGCTATACCTTGCAGATTGCGGCCAACCGCGAGCCGGTCATCACCAGCGCGCCCGTGCCCACTGCGGCCATTGCTGCGCCTTATGCCTACCAGGTGGTGGCCACAGACCCGGATGGTGACTTCCTCACCTACCGAATGAGCGGCGCACGGCCAGCTTGACCATGTCGGCCACAGGCCTGATCTCGGGCACGCCGACTTCGCAAGGCACGCATGCGATCACCGTGACGGTGTCGGACGGCCAGCCTCGTCACCAGAGCTGGACCTTGCGCGTGACCGAGCCCGCAGCGGGCGGACCGCTGGAGGCGGGCGTGACGCCATCGCCCAAATACCTGAACTGGGTGAATCGACCACCCTGCAGGTGTTTGCGCAGGGCGGAACAGCGCCCTACACCGTCAGCAGTCTGACCGTGAACGGCCGTGCCGTGACGGTAAACGCCGCTTACCAGGCCATCTTCACGCCCACGGCGATGGGCAAGCACAACCTGCGCCTCACCTTGCGCGATGCCAAGGGCAGCAGCGTGACCGTGGACGACTGGTTCGGCGTCAAGGACCCCAGCGATGTGCTGGCGCCGTTGGCGGCCATCACCGCGCCGGGCAGCTCGGACGACATCACGGTGACGGACGTGTTCGAGCCCACGGCCATCGTGGGCACGGCTCCGATGCCAACCTGGCTGAGTACCTGCTGATGATCTCGCCAGCGGGCCAGAACCAGTGGAGCAAGATTGGCGGCGGCAGCGCCAGCGTGACGGCCGCCAAGTTGGGCGACCTCAACCCCCAGACCTGGCCAACGGCTTGTACGACTGGGCCTGGTCGTGCGCGATATCTGGGCAATGAGACCAGCGCCAAGGTGACGGTGGCTATCACGGAGAGCAAAAGACGGCGCCCCTGCAGCTGACCTTTACCGATATGGCTTTTGAGATCGAAGGCCTGCCGCTCACTGTGCGGCGCAGTTATGACTCGCTCAAACGCGCGCAGCGCATGGACTTTGGCTACGGCTGGTCGGTGGACTACAGGACGTCTGGCTGCAGACCAATGGCGTACTGGGCCGCTCTGGGTGATGCAGGAGACGGGCTCGGGCTTCAACCGCAAGATCTGCGTGCGGCCCCAAGGCTCCCGCGTGGCATCGGTGCGTATGCCCGACGGCAGGCTTGAGCAGTTCGACTGCGGGCCAGTCCGGAGTGCGTGAGCGTGCTGCATGGGCGTCCAACCCCAGCGTCAGCCTCGCATTCAGCGCCAAGGCCAGCAACAAGAGCGGCAGCAAGCTCGAAGCGCTGGGCTACAGCGATCTGCGTCTGGCCGGTGGTGATCTTTCGACATGGGCACGACCGAGACCTTCAACCCCAGCAGTACAAGCTCACCACTCTGGATGGCATCGAATACATCCTGAACAAGGACTTCGGCATTCAGCAGATCAAGGACCGCAATGGCAACAGCCTGCAGTTCACGCGCAGCGGTATCAGCCACTCTGGCGGCTGGGCGCTGGCCTTTACCCGCGATGCGAGGGAAAGATTAGCAAGATCAGCGGCCCCGGCGGCCAGGTGTTGAACTATGGCTACGATGCGGCCGACAACTGATCTCGGTGGTCGACCAGAGCAATGCGGCGTCCGACTTCCGTTACGAGAACCCAAGGTGGCGCATGCCTGACCAGCTATACCGATCCACTGGGCCGGTGGCGCTGAAGACCACGTACGATGACGCCGGGCGCGTGCTGAGCCAGACCGATGCCGCCGGCAAGCCGTGACGGTGAGCACCGACAACACGGCAAACAAGCAGACCATCAAGGACCGCAACGGCAACACCACCGTGTATGACTTTGATGACCGGGGCAACATCACCCGCGTGCTGGATGCCGCAGGCGGCACCACCCAGTACGCCTATGACGCCAATGACAACGAATCGAGGTGATCGACGCGTTGGGCCGCAAGACCACGCGCAGCTACGACGCCTTCGGCAATGTCACCAGCGAAACCGATCCCGCCGGCCGTGTGACCAAGACGGCTTTCAATGCGCAAGGCAATGTCACCACCATCACCGATGCGGCAGGCAACGTCACCACCAATGGCTACAACGCCAGCGGTGATCTAACAGCCATCACCGATGCTGCTGGCAAGCCTTTGGCATGGGCTACAGCCCGACGGGTAGCCTGAGCAGCATGACCGACAAGGTCGGCAATGCCACCCGCTACACCTATGCCAAGATTAATGGCACCACGCTCAAGCAGACCGAGACGGCTCCGGACGGTACGGTGACCACCTACGCTTACGACAGCGCAGGCAACGTCATCTCCACTACGCGCGCCATCGTCACCCAGCGGCCAACCTGCCACCACGGTGGTAGAAAAGAGCAGCTACGACACCAAGGGCAATGTCACCAGCCGCACCAATGCGGTGGGCGACACCAGCACCTACCTCTACGATGCGGCGGGCCAGCTGGTGCAAGAGACCGACAGCCAGGGCCGCAAGACAGCGCATGAGTACAGCCTGCGCGGTGAAAAGTCCAAGACCACTACCCGGATGGCAGGGTAGAAAGCTGGGCCTATGACAACAACGGCAACGAAACCCAGAGCTGCATCGGTAGCCTGTGCACGCGCACAGCCTACGATGCGCTGGACCGCGCCACCAAGGTCACCGACCCATGGGCTTTGTCGTCGAGAGCGTGTACGACGCAGCAGGCCAGCTCGCATCTAGCAAGGATGCGCGCGGCAACACACGGCGTTTGAATACGACCTGCTGCCGTGAAACCAAGCAGACCAATGCCGCTGGCATCGAGGTGACGCGCGAATACGACCTGGCGGGCAACCTCGTCAAAACCACCGACGGCTTGGGCCGGGCGACGGTCCACGTCTACAACAACACCCAAAAGCGCACCAGCACCACCTTGGCCAATGGCGCGGTGACGCAGTTTGCCTATGACGCCAATGGCGTGCTGCTGAGCGAGACCAACCCGCTGGGCCATGCCTACCAGTTTGGCCACGATCCGCTGGCGCCCTCAAGACCGTGACCGACCCGCTGGGCAAGGCGACCGGCTACACCTGGAATGGCAGCAACCAGCTGTGACCCAGACCGACGCCAACGGCCACAGCACCCGCTATGGCTACGACAGCGCTGGCCGTCGTGTGGCACGCACCCTGCCAGGCGGCAAGAGCGAAGGCCTGGTCTACGACAGCGAAGGCCGTCTGGTAAGCCGTACTGACTTTGACGGCAGCCAGACCATCTACAGCTATGACGTAGGCGGCAAGCTCAGCAAAGTCACGCGCAGCGATGGCCGCAGCCTGAGCCAAGGCTATGACAGCTTTGGCCGCATGAACAGCCAGACCGATACCGCCTATGGCAACTGGCCTGACCCTGGACGGCAACGACCGCGTCACCCGCAGGTCTGGAGCCACAGCAGCCTGGGCACCAGCTTCAGTGCGACCTTGGACTACGCTGGGACGCCAACAGCAACCGCACCCAGGTCAGCACCTCGGGCCAGACATCAAGCCGGCTACAACACGCTCAACCAGCTGGAGACCCTGACCCCACCCGATGGCAGCACCACCCGTTTTGCCTACGACAACGCCGGCAATCGCGTGCAGGTGACGCGGGCCGATGGCAGCACCACCGACTACCAGTACAACCTGGCCAACCAGCTGACAGCCGTGCTGCACAAAAAGGCAGACGGTGCAGACATTGCCAGCTTTGTCTACACCCTCAATGCCGCAGGCCAGCGCACCCAGGTGGCCGAGCGCATGGTGGGGGTAGGCAGCCCGGCAGAGACGGTGGAGCGCACCGTGCGCTACCAGTACGACGCCGCCGGCAAGCTGCTGCAAGAGGCGTAGCACACAAACCGCACCTGCGGTGTTTGATTCGACCATCGACTACGTCTACGACGCCGTGGGCAACCGCAGCCGTCGCAGCGTCAGCCACAACGGCCAGGTCACCACCTACCAGTACGACAGCCATGACCGCCTCACGCAAAGTGTGGATAGCCTGAGCGGCACCACCACTTACCAGTGGGACGAGCGCGGCAACCTGGTGCAGAAGGCATCACCCGCCGATACCACCACCTATGCCTGGACGGTGGACAACCGCTGGCCAAGTCAGCACCGGCGCTAAAACGGTGAGTACGGTTATGACAGTAGCGGCCGCCGCATCAAGCGCCTGGTCAAAGAGGGCGCCACCACCACGGAGACCCACTACAAGGTCGACCACCAGCGAAGCTACAGCGAGATCCTGGTCGAGAGCACCAAGGTCAACAGCGGCGCCTGGGTCGATACCGTGCATGTGCACACCCCCGATGGCTTAGGTGAGCTGATCGCCAGCACCTCGGCTGGCGCGCAAACCCAGCTGTTCAGCGATGGCTGGGCAGCGTGCGTGTGGCCCAAACCGCTGCCACCAGCCATGTCTTCAGCTACGACGCATTCGGCATTGCGCTGGGCGCCACTGAAGGCATGCTCGCCAATGCGGCCGATGCCGCTGCTACCAGCCACCGCTACACCGGCGAATATGCCGACAGCCAGACGGGGCTGCTGCATCTCCGTGCGCGTGATTACGATCCACAGTTGGCCGGTTTATCTCGATGGATGAGCACCCCGGCGCGAGTCGCATTCCGCTGACTTTGAACAAGTACCTGTATGGCAATGCGGACCGGTGAATACGGTGGATCGAGTGGGAACATTTTTATATCCATGGCGATGCCCAATTTTGGACATTGATGCGCGTAACTTCCGCAGGTACCAGAGCGCTCGGGATTTTGGACAAGCTAGACCATGCGCTGACCTTGCTGCAGTTGGTACATGCATACCAACAGGTATGGAGTGTTTTCCAAGGCCCAGAGTGGCAAAATTCATGAAGGATGCAAAAAATCAAAAGGGTTTTGTGAATGCCATGGAAAATTTTGATGTAGCGGTTGCAGAGCTGGCAGGGAAGTCTGCTGCAATATTTGCAAATAAGGGGGTCGCTAAAGCTATGGGGGAATTTATTAGAGGTACCAGAAATGCGCTGCTGATTTATGGGCCAACCCCCGAAATACCAGGTAAAGTTTCTCCTTTCCGGTTAAACAGGTTAAGGTGGGCACGTTGTCTCTCAGCAAATCGCATCGAGACATATATGTTGAATTTGGCGTTAGATCGCAGCAAGGGGGCCGCATGCTCGGCGCCGGTCATCGATGGAGCCGCGAAGGGAATTTGCAATGGTTCCGGCAGGATTGGCATAGCGCTGTGGGCCATAACTCCCAAGTTTGTGCTTTCCTATTGCAGAGGGTCATATCATTATCACTGCGCAAAATAGGCATGCCATGAATAAAAATGCACTTATTTTGAGAAGCTGACAACCGATGAATGAATATTTTGCTGTCAGAGTTGAATGGCAAATTTCCTCATTTCAGTTTGATTTCAAAGCACCAAGAGACTGGCAGTCGTGTTTTAAAGAGGCAATGGAAAATGTTGCGTCGTATGATGCAGACTACGACCCACCTAGATTTTTGAGGGAGAACTGGCCGACAATTGGACCAGTTTGGAATTGGCTGATTTTCCACGCTAGGTGTATGCTCTTTTGATGTGCTGACCAAGGTGAATTCATCCTTCTTGTGGTTGATTTCTTTTTGGTATTGCTGGGATATTAATTTTATTGCTTACTCTTGTACTGATTGCTCAAAAGACATAGCGATAAAATTTCATGCACTTGCAATAAATGCGTTGAATTTTGATTTGGAGCTCAATGCCTTAAATGCCTATGACTCAGTACTAACTGTATTTGAGGATATGGATATGGTTGGTGAGGCATTGGATTTTTATTTGACGGGGATATGGGAGGCGATGATCCATTTCGCCCCATTCTTTTTGTAAGCAGATTGAGGTTGTGGAGCAACTTAAGAACCATCCCTTCTTTGTAGGGAAGTGCGACTACTACAGCCGTGAAGAATATTTAAAAGATCCGGTTTTGAACCCGCTGCGTCTGCAGTTACCGCCTGGAATGTGATAAATGCTTTTCTAAGTGACAAGGCATTTTACCAATACGAAGTTTATTGTTTAATGAACTTTGTTTTGATTAAGCCTGAATCACAGCTGGCGCATTTCTACGTTAAGAGGATTATGTCTGTTTGTGCAGAGTCGCACTTTCAAGCCATCGATCTGGATCATGATTTCAATTCGAACATTATAAACCCTTTGTATCAGCTGTTTATATCTTGTTTTCTGAATTCGCTAAAGATAATGCCGCTATTGGAGGGCCTGTTTGGTGGTGATATATATCGCGAGATAAACAATGAACGAGAAAATCTGTTTGATGATGAGGTGTCAAATAGATTTTTTGAAAATCTTGAATTTAATACATCTTTGAATGGGTTTGAGAATGGAGAATGTTGGCAAGACTGAGAGAGAAATCTAGATTATTTTTGACGAAATATAGTCTGTTGGATAATTTTGATTTTCCAAATCCATGAAATTCTCTGAATTTTTATATCCAGATGATTTTGAAAAGTATGATCCGGCCCTCGTTGGTCTTGGTGTGGACAGTCCATTTCGTTGAGGATTGGGCGCAAATGAAAAATATCACGATGGCTGCCTATAAAGACGCGGTAATTTAGTCTCTTGAGAATTGATACGCCAAGCAGTGACGTATGCAGAAGCTGATGAACGTGCTGCACGGGGGTGATCAGCTCAGCCCCATGTTGAAAACCGGAGAAGCGCAACGCTTCTTCGATGCGGCATGCCAGTTGGAAAGCCGCAGGCCCGCATGCTTACGGTTCCCTCGGCATGCTTTCCTCTGAACACGCCATGCGCCAGTAACCAAGACAAGTTCTTGCTGCCAGCGACGCCAACCCCATCCACATCCAGTCAACCTCAAACCGCAGGTTCCGCGGCGTCTGGACATGCACATGGGCAGGCCATGCCTGATGGAACCCGGACGTGTTCCATGCAAACCATTGCGCTTTGATTGCTTATATTGGTATGACCAATATGGAAAATGGCACACTAGATTGTCAAATTAAGGGTTTACCCTGGCAATAAATTTGCATGATTCCCAATAATCGCCAACTTTGCCGCAGATTGGCGATTTCATGTTTATTGGTAATACCAATTTAGACCAAAGGTCCAACCAACGGCATAGCGAACAAGCCATTCACCAAGCAAGGCCAAGCACAGGGCAGCCTAGCAGCCGTCAGCGCCAAGCCTCCAGTGAACAGCCAAGAACAAGGCGCCCATGCGCCCGTCCAATAACTTCGAGACATCGCCATGCAAACTCTCTGGCAGCAAAACTACGACCCGGCTGGCAACATCTGGGTGTCGGCCCTGGTGGCATTGATTCCGATCCTGTTTTTCTTTTTGGCATTAACCAAGTTGCGGCTCAAGGGCTACCAGGCGGGCACCATCACGGTGGTGCTGGCCCTGGCGGTGGCGTTGTTGTTCTACCGCATGCCCGTCAGCGCGGCGCTGGCTTCGGCCGTCTATGGCTTCTTCTATGGCCTTTGCCCATTGCCTGGATCATTGTGGCTGCGGTGTTTCTGTACAAGATCTCCGTCAAGACGGGGCAGTTCGATGTGATCCGCTCGTCGATCCTGTCGGTCACGCCGGACCAGCGCCTGCACTCATCCTGGTGGGCTTTTGCTTTGGCGCGTTTCTGAAGGGGCGGCAGGTTTTGGCGCGCCGGTCGCGATCACGGCGGCCTTGCTGGTGGGCCTGGGCTTCAAGCCGCTGTATGCCGCAGGCCTGTGCCTGATCGCAATACCGCACGGTGGCGTTTGGTGCGATGGGCATTCCGACATCGTCGCCGCCAGGTCTCAGGCGTCGATGCCTTTGCGATTGGCCAGATGGCCGGTCGCCAGCTGCCTTTCATGACTGTGCTGGTGCTGTTCTGGCTGATGGCCATCATGGATGGCTGGCGCGGTGTGAAGGAGACCTGGCCTGCGGTGCTGGTCGGTGGCGGCTCGTTTGCGATCGTGCAGTTTCTCACCGCCAACTACATTGGCCCGGAGCTGCCCGATATCACCTCGGCTATCGTGTCCTTGATTGCGCTGACCCTGTTCCTCAAAGTCTGGCAGCCCAAGCGCATCTTCCGCTTCACACTGAGGCGGGTGAGCCGGCTGCAACGCCGTGCCCGCAGCGCCTGTGTCGTCGGGCGCGCCGCTGACGGCTGTTGCCGTCATCAAGGCCTGGTCGCCGTTCATCATCCTGACGGCCATGGTCACGGTCTGGAGCATCAAGCCCTTCAAGGCGCTGTTTGCCGCGGGTGGCCCGCTGGCGTCCACCGTCATCAATATTCCGGTGCCGTTTCTGCACAACCTGGTCGAGAAGACACCGCCCGTCGTGGCCGCTGCCGCCCCTTACGGCGCCGTCTACACCTTCAACTGCTGCTGGCCACCGGTACCGCCATCCTGATTGCGGCTGATCACCATTGCCTTCACCCGCCTGTCGCCGTCCAAGGCAGTGGCAACTTGCCGAGACTTCAAGGAACTGGCCGTGCCGATCTACTCCATCGGTATGGTGCTGGCCTTTGCCTTTGTCGCCAACTACTCGGGCCTGTCGGCCCCCTGGCGCTGGCATGGCGCACACACGGCCAGGCCTTTACCTTCTTCTCGCCCTTCCTGGGCTGGATAGGGGTGTTCCTGACGGCTCGGACACCTCTGCCAATGCACTGTTTGCCGCGCTGCAGGCCACTACTGCGCAGCAGCTGGCCTGCCCCAGGTGCTGACCGTGGCCGCCAACACCACCGGCGGTGTGACGGGCAAGATGATCTCGCCCCAGTCCATCGCCATTGCCTGCGCGGCCGTGGGTCTGGCGGGCGCGAATCGGATCTGTTTCGCTTCACGGTAAAGCACAGCTGATCTTTGCGGTCATCATCGGTTTGATGACTACGCTGAGGCCTATGTGTTTCCGTGGATGATTCCGGGTCATTGAGCGTCGCTGCGCCATCGCCTTGATGGAGCCGCGACGGCAACACATACCACTGAAAGCTCTCCCCATGCGCCTCGCTGACCATGTTGTCGAAAAACTGCTTGCCCTGGTGCAGGCCGTGCTTGCAGCCGGCCAGCGCCTCCGGCGGAGCGGCAACTGGCGCTGGAGCTGGGGGTGTCGCGCACATCGGTGCGCGAGGCGCTGCAAAAGCTCATCAGCCAGGGGGTGCTGTCGGCCCGGCGCGGCGATGGCACCTATGTGCAAACGGTGCCATCGGCCGATTGGCTGCAAGAGGCCATGGGGCCGTTGGCCGGCTGATTGAATCGGACCCAACTACCGCTATGACGTGCTGGAGACCCGCCATGCGCTGGAGAGCAGCACGCCTGGCTGGCCGCGCAGCGTGCACCGCGCAAGACAAGGAACGCATCCAGCGCTGTTTTGATGTGATGATTGAGCACCAGCAAAGCGGCCATGCGAGCTGGCCGCACGCGCCGATGCGCAGTTCCACCTGGCGATTGCCGAGGCATCGCACAACCTGGTGCTGGTGCAGGTGATGCAAAGCCTGTTCACCGTGGTGCTGTCTACCGTGGAGCGCAACCGCCATGACATGTTCCGCTTGAGCGCCCCCGTCACGCTGCAGCAGCTCACCGTGCAGCACCAAAGCCTGATGCAGGCGATTTTGGAGGGCGACCCGCAGCGCGCCCGCGCCTGCATTGGCGAGCACTGGAGCATGTGCGCCACACCATCTTGCAGATGGACGAAGAGCGCGCGCGGCGCGAGCGATCGATGCGCCTGCCGGCCGAGCTGATGCCCAGCCCGCCCGGGGCGCCCTGATCTGCGCGGACCCTGACAACCAACATACCGAGACAAACCTCCAGCCCTGAGAGCGCACCATGATCATCTCTTCGCATCCGACTACCGCGCCGCCGCGCAAAAGCGCCTGCCGCCGTTTCTGTTCCACTACATCGATGGCGGCGTACCCGAGCAAACGCTCAAGCGCAATGTGGCTGATTACGCCGATGTGGCCCTGCGCCAGCGCGTGCTCAAGGACATGAGCCAGCTCGACACCAGCATCGAGCTGTTTGGCGAGAAGCTCTCTATCCCGCCATCCTCGCGCCCGTGGGCCTGCTGGGCATGTTTGCACGCCGGGGCGAGGTGCAGGCCTCACGCGCCGCCGCTGCCATGGCATTCCTTCACCCTGTCCACCGTTTCGGTCTGCCCGATTGAAGAGGTGGCACCCGGCCTGGGCCGGCCCATGTGGTTCCAGCTCTATGTGCTCAAGGACGGGGCTTTATGAAGAACGCGCTCGAGCGCGCGCGGGCCGCGGCTGCTCCACGCTGGTGTTCACCGTTGATATGCCCGTGCCCGGCGCCCGCTACCGCGATGCGCATTCGGGCATGAGCGGCCCCAACGCCGCGATGCGCCGCTACTGGCAGTCCGTCACCCACCGGCCTGGTCCTGGGATGTGGGCTTGAACGGCCGACCGCACGACCTGGGCAATATCTCCGCCTACCGGGGCAGCCCCACCGGCTTGGCCGACTACATCGGCTGGCTGGGCAGCAATTTTGATCCATCGATCTCCTGGAAGGACCTGGAATGGATCCGCGACTTCTGAAGGGCCCGATGGTCATCAAGGGCATCCTGGACCCGGAAGACGCCAAGGATGCCGTGCGCTTTGGCGCCGATGGCATTGTGGTCAGCAACCATGGGGGCCGCCAGTTGGATGGCGTGCTGTCCTCGGCCCGCGCGTTGCCGGCCATTGCCGATGCGGTCAAGGGCCAGATCAAGATTCTGGCGGACTCGGGCATCCGCAATGGGCTCGACATTGTGCGCGCCATCGCCTTGGGGGCGGACGCCACCTTGCTCGGCCGCGCCTTTATCTATGCGCTGGCCACGTCGGGCCAGGCCGGCGTCAAGCACCTGCTGGAGCTGATGGAAAAGGAAATGCGGTGGCGATGACCTTGACCAGCGTGGCCAAGGTCGCCGATATCAACGGCGATCTGCTGGTGCGCCAGTAAACGACGCACCCTACCAAGACCTGCCATGACCGCTGCCAACACCACCTCCGTCTCGCGCGAAGCGCTGCTTGACCAGCTGCGCGCCGCCGTCGGCCCCGCCCATGTGCTGACGGCGACCAGCACGCGCCGTTTTCGCAAAGGCCACCGGACTGGCGAAGGCCCGGTGCTGGCGGTGGTGCGCCCGGCCAGCCTGTGGGAGCAGTGGCAGGTGCTGGAGGCCGCTGTGGCCGCAGGCCGCATTGTCATCATGCAGGCGGCCAACACCGGGCTCACGGCGGGTCAACGCCCGATGGCAGCGGCTATGACCGCGAGATCGTGCTGATCAACACCTTGCGCATCACCGAGTGCAGGTGATTGGCGGTGGCGCCCAGGTCATCTGCTGCCCGGGGCCACGTTGGACAAGTTGGAGCAGGTGCTGGCACCCTTGGGGCGCGAGCCGCATTCGGTCATCGGCTCGTCCTGCATCGGCGCCTCGGTGCTCGGCGGCATCTGCAACAACTCCGGCGGCTCGCTGGTGCGGCGCGGACCGGCCTATACCGAGCTGGCGCTCTACGCCCAGGTGCGGGCCGATGGCTCGCTGGCCTGGTCAACACCTGGGCATTGCGCTGGGGATAGCCCGCAAGAGATTTTGACCCGCCTGCACAACGGCGACTACCGCGAGGCCGACATCACGCACGATGCGCAGCGCGCCGCCTCCGACCGCGCTACGCCGCCGCCCGTGCGCGATGTGGACCAGGATTCGCCCGCGCGCTTCAATGCCGATCCCTCGCGCTTGTTTGAGGCCTCGGGCTCGGCCGGCAAGCTCTGCCTGTTTGCAGTGCGCTCGATACTTTTCCGAAAGTGCCCAGCACCGTCTTCTATATCGGCAGCAATGCGGCCGACGACCTGACCACGGTGCGCCGCCATCTGCTCACCGCCTTGCGGAGTTGCCGATTGCCGGTGAGTACATCCACCGCACCGCCTACGACATTGGCGAGCAATACGGCAAGGATACCTTCTTGCTGATCGACCGCTTTGGCACCGCCCGGTGCTGCGGCCTTTGCGCTCAAAGCCGGGTCGATGGCTTCTTTGAGCGGCTGGGCTTGCGCGGCGTCAGCGACCGCATCATCCAGCGTTCACCAACCTCTTGCCCAGCCACCTGCCCGCGCGCATGCGCAGTGCGCGAGCGCTATGAGCACACCTGCTGCTGCGCGTATCGAACGACACGGCGGACGCCACACGCGCGTTTCTGAGCACGCATTTTGCTGGCAGCGCCAGTGGCGGCTGGTTTGAGTGTGATGCCGATGAAGGGCGCAAGGCCTTTTTGCACCGCTTTGCGATTGCGGCGCTGCCATCCGCTACCGCGAAGTGCACCGCGCAGGTCGAAGACATTGTCGCGCTCGATGTCGCCCTGCGCCGCAATGACCGTGACTGGTGGAGCAGTTGCCCGCCGAGGTCGAGGCCGACATAGTGCACAAGCTCTACTACGGCCACTTTTTCTGCCATGTCTTCCACCAGGACTACATCGTGAAAAAGGGCGTCGATCCGCTGGCCATGGAGCACCGCATGTGGGCGCTGCTCGATGCGCGCCGGGCCGAGTACCCGGCCGAGCACAATGTGGGCCACCTCTATGTGGCCAAGCCTGCATTGGCCGATTTTTACCGCCAGCTGGACCCCAGTAACAGCTTGAACCCCGGCATTGGCCATACGGCGCGGGCAAGAACTGGGAGCTTGTTGTGAGCGGCCAAGTGCCTGGCCCAAAGGGTATTCAGACTAGCGCAGGGCGGGGCTGTGGCGCTGGCGATAACGCACTGGCGCCGGGAAGGAAGGGCAAGCAATCGCTGGCCTGCAGCCAATAGGCGGTGGTCTGGACGGCTCACAGCGTCTCGCACAGCATGTCCAGAAGGCTTGCACCAGCAACGGGTGTCGGCCTGCTTGCCGTGCTTCATCAGACAGATTTTTCTGGCCAGCTGTGGCCGGGCGATCGGCAGGTAGCACAGCTGCGGGTCAGTGTGCGCCTGCTTGCTCAGGCTGGATATCAGTCCGACTTTCAGATCACTGTGCACCAGCGCGTACAGCGATTCGATCGACGACAGGTTGTGCGGCACATTGACATGCACGCCCTGCTCGCGCAGCACGGTGGTGATCATGTATAGGTATTGCCCCGCCGCAGCACCGCCAGCGGCTGGTCTTTGAGATCGTGCCAGTGCAGCTTGGCCTGCTGGGCCAGCGGATGGCGCGGGGAGACCACGACCACGATCTCATCGCTGGTGATCAGGCGCGAATCAATGTGCGCAGGCATATCGAAATGCAGCCCGACCGCAATATCCGCATCCCCTTGCGTGATCGACTCGATCAGCGTGTCGCTGTGCATGTCGTCGAGCACGAAATGCACCTCGGGTGGCGCTGCTGGAACTGGGCCATGTACGGCGCAATCCACTGCGATGCCGATGGATGCAGTGATGCGGATAGCGGCTCTGGTGCTGCAGCCGCTGGAGCATCTCCTCCATGCCTGGTCAAAGGTGGCAATCATCCAGCTGACCTGGGCGCGCACCGATTCGCCCGTGGTGTCAGCCGCACGCGCGCATGCTGCGGTCAAACAAGGTGACGCCCAGCGTGATTTCGAGTTCGCGGATGGCGGAGGAAAAGGCCGGCTGGCTCATCGCCAGCGACTGGGCAGCCTGGGTGAAGGTGGGGTGCTCAGCGGCCTGCTTGAAGCAGCTGAGCTGCCGCAATGTGGGGATGGATGCGATCTCTGCGGCTGGTAAACGTGGGTCATGATGAATTCTTTTTTCAAATCAAAATAATTACTCCAATTGTAAATTGCTATGTAATTAAATTTTTTACAGATGCGTAAAAAAATGGGTGGGAACGGTCGCCGATGGCAGCTGGATTGCACCAACAGAAGCGTAAAAGTTCCAGAGATTTTTACGAAATTGCTCTGTTTCATCGTGTTTTTACCGATGAATGGCGAAGTGATGGCGCCGGGGTGGTAGCGACTGTGCCACAGATGGGTAGATCGTAGGTATACTAACATTTGTTGAATTTATCGCTATTTATTAACGATAGATTAGTATATTATTTAAGTTGGTTTTTTCGCACAGATCGACCCGAGGTTGGCGTGCCGCCACAGGGCGTTTTGACCGGTGGCGTTCAGCGCCTCCTGGCTGGGCAGCGCACTGCTGCCGCAGCCTGCTGCCCATGCTGCCGATGCGCTGTGCATGCCGCAGCAGCTGCCTTTGCCGGATGCCATGTCTTGACCGGCCGGCGCTGCCGCTGCGCAATGGCGTCCCTGGTGCTTTTCCGAAACTCCGTGCTGGTGCAGCAGACCGGGCCCATCGACGGGCCGGACAGCCGCGCGGGAATGTCTTTTATTTTTTT
>NZ_JBHRUZ010000037.1:0-19007 GCF_042647185.1 Comamonas sp. JC664 | reverse complement strand
GACGCCACCGGCAAGACCTGGTACGACCTGACCAGCCAGGCCTTCACCGTCTTCCTGCCCGTCAAGAGCGTGGGCGTCATGGGCGACGGCCGCACCTACGACTACGTTGTGGCGCTGCGCGCGGTGCAGACCAGCGACTTCATGACGGCTGACTGGGCTGAACTGCCTTATGGCCTGCTCAAGCGCGTGTCGAACCGGATCATCAATGAATGTGGCGGGATCAATCGCGTTACTTATGATGTATCGAGCAAGCGCCTGCTACGATTGAGTGGGAGTGATTGAATTAATAAGTTGTTAATTTAGTTATTATAGTTTATGCCATGATGGTGTTTTTGCATCATTAATGGCATTGTTTATTTAAGGTGCCAAGTACTTCTAGTAGCGTAGCGCTGAATCCCTGTTTTGCGAAAAAATCAGTGTATCGGACTAGCCATTGCTTCATTTTTCATAAAGGTTCATGGCGCGAATTTTCTGACGGCCATTCGAGCGCAGAATTTTTACTCATCAAGTCATCGAAGCCACAATCTTTAAGGAAGTTATAGATGGATTGATTAAACTTCGGGCGCCGCCGACGTTGCATCTTCATCGGTTCCTTTCGGTACAAAAACTACCATTCCTTGTCGGCCGCGAGTCAACAGGATCGGTAAAGCGTTTTAGCGACATAAGTCTTTGCGCGCTTCGTCATTGACAGCTTGCCATCGCGTACCTTTAAAATGGAAGGCTCGCCATTGTTTTTCCCTCGCGCCGATAATTAGCATCCCAGCATAAGCAGGTCCAATCCAGCTCCAAGCCCTGGATATCGAACTCTGTGGCAGCATCTTCAAGCGCATCAGACGATCTCACGTCATTTTTTGGAGCTAAGAACCATTTCGCAGGCTCTATCTTAGATTTCACAAACACACCGTGCGGTTTGAGGCGAATGGCGTTTGACGAAGCCAGCAAGCTGCACGTTCAGTGCCGCGACATTTGGAACGAAGCCACTGCCTTGCTTGCGCTAGATCCTGAGTGATGTAAAGTGAAAAATTACTTTTGTTCTTTTTTACTTCTATTGCTGCTGCCGCATTCCATCTACTAAATGACCAACAAAATCGGATAAGCGTTCTGCTCTGAAGGAAGCGCAAGTGAAGTGGCCAAATGCAGCGCGGGTGCGATCACGGAGTTAGTGAGCTGGCCTGATAATTTAAACCATTGGGGATATGGGCTTGCCAATGCGGGAAACTCTGTTCTAGGGAGTGCAGCCATTCTTGAATGCGCCTCTCCTGTGTTGATTTCTTCGGCCATTGCCTACCAAACAGATAATCGCGCACCAGTCTTGATGTCTATCCATTACAGACAGTAAAAATTCAGGCTCCGACATGGAAAAGCCGGACTGACCTTTCTTCTGTTGCATAAATTTTGACGTTTGTTTTGGAATCCCAGGCGCGTTGCGCCTCATCGAATATGGCGACTTTTTCTATGGGTGCGTCTTGAGAAATAAGTGCATCATCGCGAAAGTGGTGGATTGTTTTGTATGAAGGATGCGGCTCGGCGATCTTCTTGCACCTTTAGACGTTTCTAGTGCCGTTCTCCCGTGCTTTTGCTTGGGCATTCAAAGCTAGAGCTTCACGTAAAAACGTCCACTAAAGGGCCATTGCCTGAAAGAAAAACAGCGTGTTCTTCGCTATGAGCACGTTGGCGGGCTGTGGCAAGATTAAGGCCTGCTAATGTCTTTCCCGAGCCAGGAACGCCAGTGATAAAACAGATTATTTTGCGTTTGTCGCGTTTAGCGATATCGATGGCCTTAGTAACATATTCGGCGGTCTTAGTAGATTTTCAGCTCCAGCCTCAGAGCGGGCAATTTCTTCGACAGAATGCCCCTGATACAATGCTTGGGCGGCCTCTACGATGGTGGGGAGGAGTAGGGCGATAACGCCCCATTTTTCCATGCAGTAGCGCTAATTGGGGTGCTCTGGTATACGCTGCATAGATATAGGATAGCCTGCAGAAGGCCTGCGGCATTGACGGTTAAAGGTCGTGCGAGGCCATCTTCATCCCACTGTGGATGCAAATATTCACTGCTCTGGGCATCGGTGGCAACTAGTATCGGCACGATACGTAGGGAATGGCTAGTCTCGTGAAAGTGTTTTAGGTCTAGCCATATCCGTAGACTTGATCCAGACTGGCACGATCAAATTGACGTGCGCCGAGCTTGTACTCAATTACAAACACGATGCCGTGGGTCAGCAAGATCAAGTCTGCTCGCCGGCCCATGCGCGGAATTAAGAACTCCATAAAGATGTGGGTATCGTCGAGTTCTTGTGTCAGGTAGCGCAAATGCTGGATCTGATAGTTCCATGCGGTGCGCTGCGCGGGTTCCAGACTGAAGGGTAGGTCCGATGCCAGTCGGCCCAAGAGTTCGGCATCACTTAAAGTTGTGAGGTTTTGGCTATGTAAGGAAAGATAGGCTCGTTTCATCGATCATTTCTAATGAGCATGCGAGGGATTGAAAAAATTTCAATTCCGTCTTCAAGTTACTCTAGTTCGTTTAACAGTGTCCATTAGAAAATAATGCTATAAGCCGCTTACGACTTCGTGATTTGAGCTAATCGTTGTTGGAATAGCACTTTGAGGTAATAGATTGACGACTCAGAGTTGGATGCATGTTGTTGTGCCTGCTACCGTTGTGCTGCGGATACTACCGCAGCAGCCTGAAGATCGACAGGATTCTCGTCCAGATTTTGAGAATCCACTCCTTAGGAATCGAGTACTCTTGCTGAAAAATCCGCCGGTGGGGAGATCAACACAAGCCTAAACGCGCACGATACCTTGCATGGCTATTGCCAACCACTCCCTCGGCGACACCCCCACTTTCCCCGCAAACGCCCGCGACAAGGCGGAAGGATTTGCATACCCTAGCTCCTCCGCCAGCACCTTGATCGAGCGCCCGTCGCGCAGCCCGTTTCTGGGCCAGCGCCACCCGCCAACCCGTCAAATAATCGGCAGGCGTTTGCCCCACCAGATCGCGAAAGGTATTGGCAAACGCGGTGCGCGACATCCCCGCTTGCTCGGCCATGCGCTCCAAGGTCCAGGCGTCGCCGGGGCGTCGTGCATGGCGACCAGGGCACGGGCCAGGCGTGTGTGGTCGGACATGCCTTGACCAGGCCAGGGCGGATGCGGCCTCCTGCGGGTGGTCCAGCAACCAGCGCAGCAGCTGGATCACCGACGACTTCAAACAGCCGATCGACCAGCAGGCGCTGGCCGCAGCGCAGCTGGTCGGTTTCGGACAGCAGCAGTTGCAGTGCCATGTCCATGCCAGGCACCTGGGCCAGCGGCAAGGCCACCAAGGGTGGCAGGGATCGGGCCAATGGATTGGCCGACCCGCCTTCAAATACCAGGCGCGCGCAGCTGAAGTCGGCGCCTTCTTGCGGCGGATTGTGAAAGCGTGGTGCGTGAACGGGGAGGGTAGAGCAGCACGGTGGGCTCATCAAAGCGCAGCGATTGCGCACATCGCGGGCGCCAGGGTGGCTCACTTCCAGCTCGCCACGGCGCAGCACATGCAGGTAACCAAAGCCGTCGCCGGCATCAAAGTGGGTCAGACCGCAGAGCGCGCCGGAGTGGTGCAGCTGCGCCTTGACGCGAAAGCGCTCCAGGATTGCTGGAGAGGCGGTCGATAGGGGCTGCGGGCTGCATGCTGTACGAATTGGTGCTATTTATGAATTAATTATTCCAAATTATACATTTTGGGGCACGCATACTGGCTCTGCGTTTCAACCCTATAGGAGTCGTTCATGTCCCGCGTTTCTACCGACAACACCCCGCCGCCAGCCAAGCGGTGATGGCGCAGATCCAGAGTGCCTTTGGTGCCACGCCCCATATGTTCAAGGTGGTTGCCAACTCTCCCGCCGCGCTGCACAGCATGTGGGCCGCCTTTGGTGCGCTGGGCAAAGGCAGCCTTGGTGCCAAGCTTGGCGAGCAACTGGCGGTAGCCATTGCCCAACTACAACCGCTGCGAATACTGCTTGGCCGCCCACACGGTGCTGGGCAAAAGGCGGGTGCAGCTTGCCGATATGTCGGCCGCCCAGATTGGCCAATCGGTTGATGCCAAAACCGCAGCCGCCTTGGCGTTTGCGTTGAAGGTGGTGGCGCAGCGTGCGCAGATCAGCGATGCCGACTTTGCCAGCCTGCGCCAGGTCGGCTTTGGTGACGAGCAGGTCGTTGAGATCATCGCGCATGTGGCCTTTGAACCTGTTTACCAACTACATCAACGTCGCCTTGGATGTGCCAGTGGATTTTCCGAAAGTCGCACTGAAGTGAGCCCGACACCTGCCTGCCCAAGAGGTACTGAATGAAGATCGCTGTGTTTGACACCTATGTGCTGCGACAGACGGGCGCAGAATGCATTTCGATATCCTCGTGCGCGATCAGGAGCCCGATAAGGGGATCGATGCCGTGCTCGCGCATGGCCGCCGCTATCTGGCCGCCAAGCGGCTGCCGGCTGAGTCGTTGACAGCGCAAGAATGCCGCTTTTGCCATGTCCAGGCGGCTGCGCCAGCGGTGGAGCAAGAGATCGCGCGCAGCGGCTTTGCCATCATCGACTGCAGCATTGTGATTGACGCACCGGCAGATTCGCACCTACGCACCAGAGAAAGCATCGGCATGAAAGCACACAGTCAGTGGACCACCCGACCCGGCATGACCAGCATGGCCGCTGGCCACAGGCCGAATCCGTCGAGGACTTTCGCCACAACCTGGCCATCGTCCAGGCCCATATCGCGGCGGCCTGCCAGCGGGTGGGGCGCGACCCGGCGGCAGTGCGCCTGTTGCCTGTGAGCAAAACCAAGCCCGAGTCCAGCCTGCGCCTGGCCTATGCCGCCGGCTGCCGCATGCTGGGTGAGAACAAGCCGCAAGAGGCCTATGGCAATGGCAGGCAATGCAGGATTTGCCCGATCTGCAGTGGTCGGTTATCGGCCACCTGCAAACCAACAAGGCCAAGCTGGTGGCGCGTTTTGCGACCGAGTTCCAGGCGCTGGACAGCCTGCGTGTGTGGGCCGAGGCGCTGGAGCGGCGCCTGCAGGTGGAAGGGGCCAGCTTGGATGTCTTTGTGCAAATCAACACTTCGGGCGGGCGAGCAAGTATGGCCTGCCGCTGAGGAAGCGGCGGCTTTCATCAAAGCGCTCCCCGCGTTCTCTGCGCTGCGTGTGCGCGGGCTGATGACCTTGGCGCTGTTTTCTGCCGAGGCCGCGCAGGTGCGCCAGTGCTTTGTGCGCCTGCGTGGCTTGCGCGATCAGCTGCGGCAGGAAGAGCCGGCTTGGTATCGGCCTGGAAGGGTTGTCGATGGCATGTCGGGGACTACGAAATGGCGGTGGAGGAAGGTTGCCACCGTGGTGCGAGTGGGGCAGGCGATCTTTGGCGCGCGGGCCATGCCGGACAGCCATTACTGGCCGGTGGCTGGCGATGCGGTAGCCTGATTCGACGGCTGTGCGTGTTCAAGCGGCCGACTCCGAGGGGCGTATCCGCCTCAGGGAAGGGCTCACGATAGCTGTCCTGGATGACGCTGTGTGATGGGGTGGTGGTAATGGCTGCCATGCTGCGCATCTGTAATTGCCAGTAGCTCTCAGCTGTTTTGTTTTGTATGATGATGGACTCTATACCACCACCGATTCCCATGTCCTTATCCGCACAGCCCGGCAGCAGTCTGCACCACCAGGTGATGGACAGCTGGGCGGCTGATTGCCAGTCCCGAGTACGGGCCCGGCGCCACCTTGCCCAATGAGGAGGAGCTGTGCGAACGGCTGGGGGTGAGCCGCACTGCGGTGCGCGAGGCGATCAAGGCGCTGAGCGCCAAGGGCATGCTGGAGGCGCGGCCCCGCACGGGTACGCGCGTGCGGCCGCAGGAGCAGTGGAGCCTGTTCGATGCCGATGTGCTCGGCTGGCTTTGCAGCCAGGGGGTGGACCAGGCGCTGGGCCGGCACCTGATGTGTGATGCGCGGCATTCTGGAGCCGGCGCCGCCTCGCTGGCAGCGGCGCATGCACACCGATGCGCAGCTGCTGGCGCTGCAGCAGGCCTTTGCGGCGATGGAGGCTGCGACATCGATTGATGAATGGGTGGTCGCCGACCTGGCCTACCACCAGAGCATCCTGCAGGCCACCGGCAACCCCTTGCTGATCTCGCTGGGCGGTATTGTGGCCTCGGCGCTGGAGTCCTTGCTCACCGTCAACCGCGCAGCAGGCGGGCAGTTCAATGATGGCTTGCTGATGCACGGCAAGGTGCTGGCCGCCATTGAGCGGGCGCTAGTGCCGACGATGCGCAGCTGTGGATGCGGGCACTGCTGGCCGACACCATTGCCCGCTGGGGCGCGCCCGCCTAAAAGCCTGCATATCCAGGTTTCGCGCGGCTGTCGCGCAAAGCGCAAGGGCGGCATATGTCCTAGGGTTTGCTCTGATTTAATCATCATACAAATAAACCGATGATGGCGACTTCTGAAATTCTCAAGGTCGCCATTCCATGTCTCGTTCCCTGTTTGATCTGTCGGGCCGTACGGCGCTGATTACCGGCTCCTCGCGCGGCATTGGGCTGGCGCTGGCCAGGGCCTGCGGAATCGGGGGCAACGGTGGTGGTCAACAGCCGCCAGCAGGCGGCAGTGGATGCGGCTGTGGCGCAGTTGCAAGGTCTGGGGCCTGAAGGTGCAGGGGGCGGCCTTTGATGTGGCCGACCAGGCGGCAGTGGAGGCGGCCTTTGCCGCGTTTGATGCCCAGGGCCTGGCGATCGACATCGTCGTCAACAACGCCGGCATCCAGCACGCGAGCCCTTGCTTGATGTGTCGCTGGAGGACTGGAGCGGGTCATCAACACCAACCTGACCGCAGCCTTCGTCGTGGGCCGCACGGCAGCGCGCCGCATGATCGAGCGCGGCACCGGCGGCAAGATCATCAATATCGGCTCACTGACCAGCGAGGCGGCCCGTGCCACGGTGGCGCCCTACACGGTGGCCAAGGGCGGGATCAAGATGCTCTCCAAGGCGATGGCGGCCGAGTGGGCCATGCATGGCATCCAGGCCAACTCCATCGGACCGGGCTACATCCTCACCGACATGAACGAGGCGCTGGTCAACAATGTCGCGTTCGATGCCTGGGTCAAGGCCAGCAACCCCACGCAGCGCTGGGGCCGGCCCGATGAGCTGGTGGGCACGGCCATCTATCTGGCCTCGGGCGCATCCAACTATGTCAACGGCCAGATCATCTATGTGGATGGCGGCTGGCTGGCGGTGCTGTAAGCGGGCGCGGCACCATGGCTACCTTGATTACCGACGTCAAAGTCATCGCGACGGCGCCCGAGGGCATCAACCTCCTGGTCGTCAAGATCGAGACCAACCAGCCCGGTCTCTTCGGCCTGGGCTGCGCCACTTTTGCCTACCGCCATCTGGCAGTGCAGTGCCTGGTCGAGCAGTACCTGCGCCCGCTGCTGATCGGCCGCGATGCCAGCCAGATGAAGAGCTGTGGCAGCTGATGCACCAGAACGCCTACTGGCGCAACGGCCCGATCGAGAACAATGCGATCTCGGGCGTGGACATGGCGCTGTGGGACCTCAAGGGCAAGCAGGCCGGCATGCCGCTGTACCAGCTGGGGGCAAGCTGCGCGAGGGCGTGCCTATCTACCGCCATGCCGATGGCCGTGTCTGGAAGAGCTCTGCGACAACATCCAGAAGTACCGCGAGCAGGGCATTACCCATATCCGTTGCCAAAGCGGCGGCTATGGCGGTGGCGGTTTTGGCGCAGCGCCCGGCACGGGCCCCCAAGGTGCCGCTGACGGCATCTACCTCGATGCGCGCAAGTACATGCGCGAGACGCTCAAGATGTTTGACGCCATCCGCAGCCGCATCGGCTTTGAGGTGGAGCTGTGCCATGACGTGCACGAGCGCTTGAAACCTGCCGATGCGATCCGCTTTGCGCAGGCGCTCGAGCCGTTTGAGCTGTTCTTTCTGGAAGACGCCATTGCGCTGGAAGAGGGCGATTGGCTGCGCCAGCTGCGCGACAAGACCAATGTGCCGCTGGCCCAGGGCGAGCTGTTCAACCACCCGTTTGAGTGGCGCGGCATCATCGCCGAGCGGCCTGATCGACTTTATCCGCGTGCACCTGAGCCAGGTGGGCGGCATCACCCGCGCGCAAGCTGCAGCTGTTTGCCGAGCAGTACGGCGTGCGTACGGCCTGGCATGGCCGGGCGATATGTCGCCGCTGGCGCATGCGGCCAATATCCATATCGACCTGGCCTCGCGCAATTTTTGGCGTGCAGGAGTGGTCGGGCACCGAGCCACCCATTTTTGTGATCCAGGAGCTCAAGGCCCGCGCGATGCGCTGCTGGCCGTGTTCCTGGTTTGCCCACGTTCCGCAATGGCTATGTCTACGCCAATGAGCAGCCCGGCCTGGGCGTGGACATTGACGAGCGCGAGGCGGCCAAGTACCCTGCAGCAGCGCAGTGACCACCTGGACGCAGACGCGCCTGGCCGATGGGAGCCTGCAGACCCCCTGATTCCCAGCATGCCGGGCCAGCAGCGCCGGCTTTTTTTGATTGATAACAAAGACGGAGACAGACAGATGACCACTCACTTCCAACTGCGCCGCATCGTGCTGGCCACCCTGGCGGCATCGGCAATGGGCGCTGGCGCCGCTTATGCCGAAGTCAAGGCCGCGTGGGCCATGCGATGCCCGAGAGCCACCCGCAGGCCATTGCGATGAACAAGTTCGCCGAGCTCGCCTCCACCTACACCAATGGCAATGTCAAGGTGCAGGCCTACCACAGCGCCGTGCTGGGCAGCGATGAGAAGCAGCTGCAAGCGTTGCAGTCTGGCACGCAGGATCTGTACATCGGCACCCTGGCGCCACTGTCCTCGCGGGTCAGGAAGTGAGGTCTGGGATCTGCCTTTTATGTTCCGCAACTCGGCCGAGGTCTATGCGGTGCTCGATGGCGCCTCGTCCAAGAAGATTTTCGAGAAGATCGGCACCGGCCAACCTGGTGGGGCTGACCTGGACCGGCATTGGGCTTTCGCAACCTGTCCAACAGCAAGCACCGCGTGGCCAAGCCCGGGATGTCAGCGGCCTCAAGATCCGAGTGATGACCACCCGGTCGCGTTGGAAACCTGGAAGACCCTGGGCGCCAATGCCACGCCGATGGCCTTTGCCGAGGTGTTCCCGGCGCTGGAGATCAAGGCCCTCGACGGCCAGGAGAACCCGCTGCAGCACATGTGGCCAACAAGATGCAGGAAGTGCAGAAGTTCATCACCATCACCAACCATGTCTACACGCCATCGGCCCTGGTCGCGTCGAAGAAGTTCTGGGATGGCCTCTCACCCGCCGACAAGGCCGGTGTGCAAAAGGCCGCGACCGAAGCGGGCCTGCTGCAACGCAAGCTGCTCGACGAAGGCGACAGCCTGGCTGTCGAGAACTTCAAGAAGGCTGGCGTGACCGTGGACAGCATGCCCGCTGCCGAGCTGGCGCGCATGCAGGACAAGGTCAAGCCCGTGCTGGCCAAGTTCTCGCCGCAGATCGGTGATGAGTTCGTCAAGGGCTTCTTTGCCGAAATCGAGCAGGCGCGCAAGGCCCAGTAAGGCCCAGGAAGGGTATGGGCCCAGGCCGGCATAGGCTGGGTCCGCTCCCTGCATTTCTTTTCAAGGTTCTGGCAGCGCCCATGGCGCGGCGCTGCCGGCTTAGACATACAAGCATTCAGGTGGCGGCACGGCACAAGGCCGCGCTGCCGGGAAAGGTGTTGCCATGGGCAAGGTACTCAAAATGCTCGCCGACGGGCTGACGCGCGCGCTGGAAATCGCCATGGTGCTGTGCATGCTCGTCATGCTGGTGATGGTGTTCGCAATGTGATGCTGCGGCTGTTTTTCAATACCGGCATTGATCTGTCGGAAGAGGTGCCGCGCTTTGCCTTTGTGTGGCTGACCTTTTTGGGCGCCATCGTGGGCATGCGCAAGCGTGCCCATCTGGGGGTGGACCTGATGGTGCAGATGATGCCGCTGGTGGGCCGTCGCGTCTGCTGGGGCCTGAGCCAGGCCATCATGCTGCTGTGCTGCGTCTACATCGTCTACGGCACCTGGCTGCAGCACGACATCATCGCGGGCAATGCCTCGCCGGTGGCGCAGCTGAGCATGCTCTGGGTGTACGGCGTGAGCTATTTCACCGGGGCGGCCATTGGCTTTATCTGCCTGTCGAACCTGGTGCGTCTGGTGCTGGGCAAGGTGGCGGACTATGAGCTGATTGACGTGCAGGAAGAGGGCATGGAAGAGGGCACGTGAGGCCGAGCACGCCATGCAGGAGCAGCAGACCCAATCGCAGGCCCAGTCCCAAGGAGGTCGCGCATGACCATCTTCATTTTTATCTCGTCGCTGCTGGGCCTGATGGCTCTGGGCATGCCCATTGCCTTTGCGCTGATTGGCTGCGGCCTGGCGCTGATGTACTACATGGGCTTTACCGATCCGCAGATCGTGGTGCAGAACATGTGGGATGGCGCCAACAGCTTCCCGCTGCTGGCCGTGCCCTTCTTCATGCTGGCGGGCGAATTCATGAACGCCGGCGGCATGACGCGCCGCATCATCCACATGGCCATGGCCTGGATTGGCCATATCCGGGGCGGCCTGGGCTATGTGGCCGTTGGCGCCGCCGTGATCATGGCCTCGCTCTCGGGCTCGGCCGTGGCCGATACCGCGGCACTGGCCGCCGTGCTGGTGCCGATGTTGCGCAAGGCCGGCTATGAGGTCAACCGCTCCTGCGGTCTGATCGCCTGCGGCGGCATCATCGCGCCGGTGATTCCGCCATCGATCGCGATGATTCTGTATGGCGTGACCGGTGGCGTGTCCATCACCAAGCTGTTCATCGCAGGCATTGTGCCGGGGCTGTTGATGGGTGTAGCGATCCTGCTGGCTGGCGCTGGTGCATTGGCCGTGACCCGATCGTCACCGAGCCCAAGCGCAGCACTGCCGAGCGCCTGGCCGCCACGCGCCAGTCGCTGTGGGCGCTGGTGCTGCCCATCGTGATCATCGGTGGCCTGAAGTTCGGCTGGTTCACGCCGACCGAGGCTGCCGTCATGGCCGCGATGTACTCGCTGCTGGTGGGCATGTTCGTCTACCGCGAGATCAAGCTGAACCAGTTGTTTGCGCTGATCTACCGCGCCGCGGAGACCACGGCCATCATCATGTTCCTGGTGTCGGCCGCTGGCGTATCGGCCTGGCTGATCACCACCGCGAACATTCCGCAGCAGCTGGCCGCGCTGGTTGAGCCGCTGATGGACAACAAGATGCTGCTCACCTTTGCCGCTGATGGTGCTGGTGCTGCTGGTGGGCACGGCGCTGGATTTCACGCCCACGGTGCTGATCATGACGCCTGTGCTGATGCCGGTGCTCAAGCAGGCGGGCATCGACCCGGTCTACTTCGGCGTGCTGTTCATCATGAACAACGCCATTGGCCTCGTCACCCCTCGGTGGGCACCGTGCTCAATGTCGTCTGCGGGGTCGCCAAAGATACCGATGAGCGGTGCCATCAAGGGCGTGATTCCGTTCATGGTGGCCCAGACGATTGTGATGTTCCTGCTCGTGGTGTTCCCGCAGATCGTCATGTGGCCGCTGGAGATGATGAGCCGCTAAGCCTCAAACCGTCACCCCAAACCCATTCATTGAGAGCCTTGGGCGCTTGCCAGGCGCAAGCGCCAAGGGCGGGCTTTGCCCAAAAAGACAAGGAGCCGACCATGAAACTGATTCCACGCCGCAGCCTCGTTGCAGGCCTGGCCTGCGCCACCTTGGCGCTGCTGGGCCTGGCGCCCGTGCAAGCCCAGGAGGGCAGCGCGCACGCCTGGGCCATTCCTTTGCCGATTCGCACCCCCGCGCCATCGCGATGAAGCAGTTTGCTGCCGATGTCGCCAAGTCCACCGATGGCAAGGTGCAGATCGATGTGTACAGCAGCGCCACCTTGGGCAGCGAAGACAAGATGCTGATTGCAGTGCAAAGCGGCACGCAGGACCTGTACATGGGCGCGCTCTCGCCCATCGCCGCGCGCAAGAAGGCGCTGCAGATTTTTGATTTCCGTTTCTGTTTGCCAGCGATGCCGAGGCCGCCCATGTGCTCGATGGCCCGTGGGCCGCCAGATGCTCGATGGCATTGCCGATATGAAGATGCGCGGCCTGGTCTGGGCGGGCGGCGCCTTCCGCAATATGTCCAACAGCAAGCGCCCGCTAGCCTCGCTGGCCGACATGAAGGGCCTGCCGTGCGCTGTGCCGTGATGCAAAGCCGATGGCGCTGGCCAGCTTCAATGCGATGGGCATGAACGCCGTGCCGATGGCCTTCTCCGAGGTCTACCCCGCGCTGGAGATCAAGGCGCTCGATGGCTATGAGCACCCGGTGGTCGACATGTATGCCAACAAGATGTACGAGGTTGCAGAAGTACCTGACCATCACCAACCATGTCTACACGCCCGTCCCGTCGCGCTGATCGCGTCCGAGAAATGGTGGTCGGGCCTGACGCCCGCGCAGCAGCAGGCGGTGCAGCAGTCCGCCGAAAAGGCCCGCACCCTGCAGCGCAGCGAAGAGCTGCGCCAGGCCGGTGAGGTGGTCGCCCAGCTCCAATCGCATGGCATGCAGGTGGGCGAGATGCCGGCTGCCGAGCTGGAAAAGATCGCGCTGCGGTGCAGCCGTGTGATCGACAAGAACCAGGCCACCGTCGGCCAGGAGTTTGCCCAGTCGTTTTATGCAGCGCTGGCCAGCTACCGCAATACCAAACGCTGACCCTTCAGTGCGCCATCACACACCAACCTAGGAACTTCTGATATGGAAGCGCTTGTTATCCACGCACCGGCGATCTGCGGGTGCAATCCGTCCCCGCGCCTGCGCCCGGACCTGGCCAGATGCTGGTGCGGGTGCGCTGCGGCGGCATCTGCGGCTCTGACCTGCATTACTACAGCATGGCGGCTTTGGCACGGTGCGCATCAAGGAGCCGATGGTGCTGGGCCATGAGGTCTCGGGCGTCATCGAAGTGGTAGGTGCCGATGTGCAAGGCTTTGCTGCCGGCCAGCGCATTGCAGTCAGCCCAGCTGGCCTTGCGGCCAGTGCCGCTTTTGCCAGATGGGCCTGCAAAACCACTGCCTAGACATGCGCTACTACGGCAGCGCGATGCGCACGCCCCATGTGCAAGGTGCGTTCCGCCAGCAGATCGTCATCGAGTCGCACCAGGCCCATCTGCTCGCCCCCCAGGTGAGCGACGCCGAAGGGGCCATGGCCGAGCCGCTGGCAGTTGCCCTGCACGGCGTGCAGCGGGCCGGCCCCTGCTGGCCGCAAGGTGCTGGTGACGGGGATGCGGGCCGATTGGTGCGCTGGCCATCATTGCCGCGCGCCGCGCAGGCGCCGCGCACATTGTGGCCACCGACATGAGCGCGCACCCGCTGGCCAAGGCCTTGCAGGTGGGCGCCGATGAGGTCGTTGCATGTGGGCGAGTCGCCCGATGGCCTGGCCGTTACGCGGCCGACAAGGGCCAGTTCGATGTGCTGTTCGAGGCCAGCGGCAACCCGCATGCCTTGCGCGGCGCCTTCGATGTGCTGCGCCCGCGCGCCACCATCGTGCAGCTGGGCCTGGCCGGTGCCGAGATGACCCTGCCGTATCAACACCTTGGTAGCCAAGGAGTTCGACTGGCGCGGCTCCTTCCGCTTCCATGAGGAGTTTGCCACTGCGGTGGCCTGCTCAACAAGGGCCTGGTCGATGTGAAACCGCTGATCTCCGCCACCTTGTCATACCGCGATTCGGCCCGCGCCTTTTGCGCTGGCGGCCGACCGCTCGCAGGCGATGAAGGTGCTGCTGGACTTTTGAGTGAGCCTGCGCACCAGCCCCAGCCACCACTGCTGATTCCCACCCCATTTTTTCAGTTCTTCCCATGAAAATCGTCAAGCTCACCACCTTTATCGTGCCACCGCGCTGGTGCTTTCTCAAGATCGAAACCGACGAGGGCATCGTTGGCTGGGCGAGCCGGTGGTCGAAGGCCGCGCCCATACGGTGGCAGCAGCCGTCGAGGAACTCTCCGACTACCTGGTGGGCCGCGACCCGCGCAAGTGCAGGACCTGTGGAATGTAATGTACCGCGCCGGCTTCTACCGGGGCGGCCCGGTGATGATGAGCGCCATTGCCGGTGTCGACCAGGCGCTGTGGGACATCAAGGGCAAGGCGCTGGGTGTGCCGGTGCATGAGCTCTTGGGCGGCAAGGTGCGCGACCGCATCCGCGTCTACTCCTGGATCGGGGGTGGACCGTCCGGCAGATACGGCCGCGCAAGCGCAAGCTGCCGTCGCCCGAGGCTTTACCGCCGTCAAGATGAACGGCACCGAGGAGATGCAGTTACATCGACAGCCATGCCAAGGTGGAGCAGGCGGTGGCCAATGTCGCGATGATCCGCGAGTCGGTGGGCAAGCACATTGGCATTGGCGTGGACTTCCACGGCCGGGTGCACAAGCCCATGGCCAAGGTGCTGATGCGCGAGCTGCGCGACTTCAACCTGATGTTCATCGAGGAGCCCGTGCTCAGCGAGCACCTGGAGGTGATCCCCGAACTCGCCGCCATTGGCGCCGCTCCGATCGCGCTGGGCGAGCGCCTCTATTCGCGCTGGGATTTCAAGCGCGTGTTTGCGCAGGGCGGTGTCGACATCATCCAGCCCGATCCGTCGCATGCCGGCGGCATCACCGAGACCTGCAAGATCGCCGCGATGGCCGAAGCCTACGATGTGGCGGTGGCCCTGCATTGCCCGCTGGGCCCGATTGCGCTGGCCGCCAACCTGCAGATCGATGCAGTCTGCTACAACGCTTCATCCAGGAGCAAAGCCTGGGCATCCACTACAACCAGGGCAATGACCTGCTCGACTATGTACACAACCGCGATGCCTTTGACTACCAGGACGGCTATGTCGCGATGCCCGGCGGCCCCGGCCTGGGCATCGAGGTGAACGAGGCCTATGTGGCCGAGCGCGCCAAGGAGGGCCACCGCTGGCGCAACCCGGTATGGCGCCATGCCGATGGCAGTGTGGCGGAGTGGTGAGCGAGTGGTGAGGCCAGGCGCCTCAACCCGGGTGTCTTGCCGGGTGGGGCGGCGGTTTAAGCAATGCCGCCATTGGCACGCAGCACCTGCCCGTTGATCCAGCCCGACTCCTTGCTGGCCAAAAAGGCGACCACCGCCGCGATGTCCTCGGGCTCGCCCAGGCGCTCCAGCGGTGGCATCTTGGCAAAGTGCTCAATTTGCGCCTCGCTCTTGCCGGTAAAGAACAGCTCGGTGGCGACCGGGCCGGGAGCGACCGCGTTGACGGTGATCTGGCGGCCGCGCAGCTCCTTGGCGAACACGCGGGTAAAGGCCTCGACGGCGGCCTTGCTGCCGTTGTAGATCGCGTAGCCGGGCAGGTTCAGCGCCAGTGCGGTGGTCGAGAGGTTGATGATGCGCCCGCCTGCGTTGAGGCGTGTGGCCGCTTCGCGCAGCGTGTTGAACACGCCCTGGGTGTTGATCGCAAAGGTCTTGGCAAACAGCGCGTCGCTGGTCTCAGCCAGGGTGCTGGTGGCGAGCACACCGGCGTTGTTGACGAGCACATCAATCTGGCCCAGTTGCTGCTCGACGGTGCTGAACATCACCTGGACTTGGTCAGCCTGCGAGATATCGGCACGGATGGCCATCGCTGGCCACCTTCTTGCACCAGCGCTTGGGCCAGTGCTTCGGCCTCTTGCGCGTTGTTGGCGTAGTTGATGGCGATGGCGTGGCCGTCCTGGGCCAGGCGGCGGGCAATGTTGGCACCGATTCCGCGCGATGCGCCGGTGATCAGGGCAATGGATGTGGGCTTGGTCATGTCTGCTTTCCTGTCGTTGATCGAATGGCTGGATTTTTCACTATTCCATTCAAAAGATCATTGTGCTGATTTGAATTTTTAATTCGGTTTACTTTAATAATCTGCGCCGCATTGGGTTGGCGTTGTTGCGATGGACCGCTTTCAGGAAATGCAGGTATTTGTGCGGGTGGCTGACCGCAGCAGCTTTGCGCAGGCGTCGGACGATCTGCAGATTCCGCGTGCCACGGTGACCAACCTGGTCCAGCGGCTGGAAGCGCGGGTGGGCGCGCGCCTGCTGGACCGCACCACGCGCCAGGTTCGGCTGACGGCCGAAGGCGAGGACTACTACCGCCGCTGCACCCGGCTGCTGGCCGATCTGCAGGAGGCCGAGAGCGCCTTTCGCCACGCGCCACCGCAGGGCTTGCTGCGGGTCAACCTGCAGGGCACCTTGGCGCGCTTTTTTGTGATGCCCCATCTGGGCGCGTTTGCGGACCAGTACCCCGAGGTACAGCTGCACATGGCGGAGGACGACCGGCTGGTGGACCTGGTGCGCGAAGGGGTGGACTGCGTGCTGCGGGCCGGCAGCCTGCAAAGCTCGTCGCTGATCGGGCGCCAGGTGGCGTCGCTGCGCCGGTGACGGTCGTCAGCGGGGCCTATGCCCAGCGCCACGGCCTGCCGCAGTCACTCGATGACCTGTCCCAGCATGCCGCTGTGGCCTATGTCTCCAGCGCCACGGGCCGGCCGGTGGCGCTGGAGTTTTGCGTGGGCAAGCAGGTGGTGGAACGGCGCCTCAAGCCCAGCATCACCGTCAACGGCGCCGATCTGTACACCGGCGCAGCCATGGCGGGCTTGGGGATGGTACAGGTGCCGCGCTACCGCATTGCGCAGGCGCTGCAAGAGGGCGAACTGCTGGAGGTTCTGCCTGATGTACCCCCGCCGTCGATGCCGGTCTCGGTGCTGCACCCCTACAGCCGCCAGCCTTCGGCACGGCTGCGGGTGTTTATTGACTGGCTGGCAGAGCGCTTTGTAGATGTGAATTAGTGGCGCATTGGGTGGAGCCGAAAGGTAAGGCAGCCCAGCCATCTGGCCGGGCACTTGCGCGAGTGCATGCGGACAGCGTACAAAAAACAGGCCCACCGCCTGGTGGGCGGTGGGCCTGGGTTCAGCCAGCAGCAGCTGGCATCTCTGGTCGCTTAGCGGTTGGAGCGGGTTGCAATGCCGGCCACCACATGGGCAGGCGCTTCGGTGTAGCGCTTGAACTCCATCGTGTAGGTGGCGCGGCCCTGCGTCATCGAGCGCAGCTGCGTGGCATAGCCAAACATCTCGGACAAGGGGACCTCGGCCTTGATGCTCTTGCCGCCACCGGCGATGTCGTCCATGCCCTGCACCATGCCCCGGCGCGATGATGACAGGTCGCCCATCACCGTGCCGGCATAGTCCTCGGGCGTTTCGACCTCGACGGCCATCATCGGCTCCAGGATGACCGGGTTGGCCTTCTTCATGCCTTCCTTGAAGCCGAAGATGGCCGCCATCTTGAAGGCCTGCTCGGACGAGTCCACATCGTGGTACGAACCAAAAGTGAGGCGCACGCGCACATCCACCCCCGGGTAGCCGGCCAGCACGCCGCTCGCCAGCGCCTCGCGCACCCCCTTCTCCACGGCCGGGATGTACTCGCGCGGCACCACGCCGCCCTTGATCTCGTCAACAAACGCAAAGCCTTCGCCGGACGCCATCGGCTCCAGCGTGAAGACCACATGGCCATACTGGCCCTTGCCGCCCGACTGGCGCACAAACTTGCCGTCCACATCCTTGACCGTGTTGCGGATGGTCTCGCGGTAGGCCACCTGGGGCTTGCCACATTGGCTTCCACATTGAACTCCCGCTTCATGCGGTCCACGATGATCTCCAGATGCAGCTCGCCCATGCGGCGATGATGGTCTGGCCGATTCCTCATCGGTGCGCACACGGAACGACGGATCCTCGGCGGCCAGGCGCGACAGGGCAATGCCCATCTTCTCCTGGTCGGCCTTGGTCTTGGGCTCGATCGCTTGCGCAATGACGGGCTCAGGGAAGGACATGCGCTCCAGAATGATGGGCGCGCTCGGGTCGCTCAAGGTCTCACCGGTGGTCACCTCCTTGAGGCCCACACAGGCGGCAATGTCGCCGGCGCGGATCTCGTCGATTTCCTGGCGCTCATTGCATGCATCTGCACGATGCGGCCAATGCGCTCCTTGCGGCCCCGGATCGGGTTGTAGACCAGGTCACCCTTGCTGAGCACGCCCGAGTAGACACGCACAAAGGTCAGCTGGCCCACAAAGGGATCGGTCATCAGCTTGAAGGCGAGGGCAGAGAACTTCTCGCCATCGTCAGCGCGGCGCGTGAGCACCGTGCTGTCGTTCTCGTCTTCGCTGTGGCCAGTCACCGCAGGCACATCCAGTGGCGAAGGCATGAGCTCGACCACGGCGTCCAGCAAGCGCTGCACACCCTTGTTCTTAAAGGCCGAGCCGCACAGCATGGGCTGGATCTCGGTGGCAATTGTGCGCAGGCGCAAGCCCGCAATGATGTCGGCCTCAGGCAGGTCACCATCGCTCAGGTACTTGTCGGTCAGCGCTTCGCTCGCTTCGGCAGCCGCTTCCACCATCTGGGTACGCCATTCCTGCGCAGAGGCCTGCAGCTCGGCGGGGATGTCCCGGTACTCGAACTGCATGCCCTGCGAGGCCTCGTCCCAGATGATGGCCTTCATCTTGATCAGGTCGATCACGCCGGAGAACTCGGCCTCGGCACCAATCGGGATCACGATGGGCACAGGGTTGGCCTCAGGCGGTCCACCATCATCTGGCGCACGCGGAAGAAGTCCGCACCAATGCGGTCCATCTTGTTGACAAAGGCCAGCCGTGGCACCTTGTACTTGTTGGCCTGGCGCCAGACGGTTTCGGACTGCGGCTGCACGCCGCCCACCGAGTCATAGACCATGACGGCGCCGTCGAGCACGCGCATCGAGCGCTCGACCTCGATCGTGAAGTCCACGTGACCGGGGTGTCGATGATGTTGATGCGGTGCGGTGGGAAGTTGCGTTCCATGCCCGACCAGAAGGCTGTTGTCGCTGCCGAGGTGATCGTGATGCCGCGCTCTTGCTCTGGGCCATCCAGTCCATCGTGGCGGCGCCATCATGCACCTCGCCCAGCTTGTGGCTCACCCC
>NZ_JBHRUZ010000036.1:0-19088 GCF_042647185.1 Comamonas sp. JC664 | reverse complement strand
CGCGCTGGGATTTCAAGCGCGTGTTTGCGCAGGGCGGTGTCGACATCATCCAGCCCGATCCGTCGCATGCCGGCGGCATCACCGAGACCTGCAAGATCGCCGCGATGGCCGAAGCCTACGATGTGGCGGTGGCCCTGCATTGCCCGCTGGGCCCGATTGCGCTGGCCGCCAACCTGCAGATCGATGCAGTCTGCTACAACGCCTTCATCCAGGAGCAAAGCCTGGGCATCCACTACAACCAGGGCAATGACCTGCTCGACTATGTACACAACCGCGATGCCTTTGACTACCAGGACGGCTATGTCGCGATGCCCGGCGGCCCCGGCCTGGGCATCGAGGTGAACGAGGCCTATGTGGCCGAGCGCGCCAAGGAGGGCCACCGCTGGCGCAACCCGGTATGGCGCCATGCCGATGGCAGTGTGGCGGAGTGGTGAGGCCAGGCGCCTCAACCCGGGTGTCTTGCCGGGTGGGGCGGCGGTTTAAGCAATGCCGCCATTGGCACGCAGCACCTGCCCGTTGATCCAGCCCGACTCCTTGCTGGCCAAAAAGGCGACCACCGCCGCGATGTCCTCGGGCTCGCCCAGGCGCTCCAGCGGTGGCATCTTGGCAAAGTGCTCAATTTGCGCCTCGCTCTTGCCGGTAAAGAACAGCTCGGTGGCGACCGGGCGGGAGCGACCGCGTTGACGGTGATCTGGCGGCCGCGCAGCTCCTTGGCGAACACGCGGGTAAAGGCCTCGACGGCGGCCTTGCTGCCGTTGTAGATCGCGTAGCCGGGCAGGTTCAGCGCCAGTGCGGTGGTCGAGAGGTTGATGATGCGCCCGCCTGCGTTGAGGCGTGTGGCCGCTTCGCGCAGCGTGTTGAACACGCCCTGGGTGTTGATCGCAAAGGTCTTGGCAAACAGCGCGTCGCTGGTCTCAGCCAGGGTGCTGGTGGCGAGCACACCGGCGTTGTTGACGAGCACATCAATCTGGCCCAGTTGCTGCTCGACGGTGCTGAACATCACCTGGACTTGGTCAGCCTGCGAGATATCGGCACGGATGGCCATCGCCTGGCCACCTTCTTGCACCAGCGCTTGGGCCAGTGCTTCGGCCTCTTGCGCGTTGTTGGCGTAGTTGATGGCGATGGCGTGGCCGTCCTGGGCCAGGCGGCGGGCAATGTTGGCACCGATTCCGCGCGATGCGCCGGTGATCAGGGCAATGGATGTGGGCTTGGTCATGTCTGCTTTCCTGTCGTTGATCGAATGGCTGGATTTTTCACTATTCCATTCAAAAGATCATTGTGCTGATTTGAATTTTATAATTCGGTTTACTTTAATAATCTGCGCCGCATTGGGTTGGCGTTGTTGCGATGGACCGCTTTCAGGAAATGCAGGTATTTGTGCGGGTGGCTGACCGCAGCAGCTTTGCGCAGGCGTCGGACGATCTGCAGATTCCGCGTGCCACGGTGACCAACCTGGTCCAGCGGCTGGAAGCGCGGGTGGGCGCGCGCCTGCTGGACCGCACCACGCGCCAGGTTCGGCTGACGGCCGAAGGCGAGGACTACTACCGCCGCTGCACCCGGCTGCTGGCCGATCTGCAGGAGGCCGAGAGCGCCTTTCGCCACGCGCCACCGCAGGGCTTGCTGCGGGTCAACCTGCAGGGCACCTTGGCGCGCTTTTTTGTGATGCCCCATCTGGGCGCGTTTGCGGACCAGTACCCCGAGGTACAGCTGCACATGGCGGAGGACGACCGGCTGGTGGACCTGGTGCGCGAAGGGGTGGACTGCGTGCTGCGGGCCGGCAGCCTGCAAAGCTCGTCGCTGATCGGGCGCCAGGTGGCGTCGCTGCGCCAGGTGACGGTCGTCAGCGGGGCCTATGCCCAGCGCCACGGCCTGCCGCAGTCACTCGATGACCTGTCCCAGCATGCCGCTGTGGCCTATGTCTCCAGCGCCACGGGCCGGCCGGTGGCGCTGGAGTTTTGCGTGGGCAAGCAGGTGGTGGAACGGCGCCTCAAGCCCAGCATCACCGTCAACGGCGCCGATCTGTACACCGGCGCAGCCATGGCGGGCTTGGGGATGGTACAGGTGCCGCGCTACCGCATTGCGCAGGCGCTGCAAGAGGGCGAACTGCTGGAGGTTCTGCCTGATGTACCCCCGCCGTCGATGCCGGTCTCGGTGCTGCACCCCTACAGCCGCCAGCCTTCGGCACGGCTGCGGGTGTTTATTGACTGGCTGGCAGAGCGCTTTGTAGATGTGAATTAGTGGCGCATTGGGTGGAGCCGAAAGGTAAGGCAGCCCAGCCATCTGGCCGGGCACTTGCGCGAGTGCATGCGGACAGCGTACAAAAAACAGGCCCACCGCCTGGTGGGCGGTGGGCCTGGGTTCAGCCAGCAGCAGCTGGCATCTCTGGTCGCTTAGCGGTTGGAGCGGGTTGCAATGCCGGCCACCACATGGGCAGGCGCTTCGGTGTAGCGCTTGAACTCCATCGTGTAGGTGGCGCGGCCCTGCGTCATCGAGCGCAGCTGCGTGGCATAGCCAAACATCTCGGACAAGGGGACCTCGGCCTTGATGCTCTTGCCGCCACCGGCGATGTCGTCCATGCCCTGCACCATGCCCCGGCGCGATGACAGGTCGCCCATCACCGTGCCGGCATAGTCCTCGGGCGTTTCGACCTCGACGGCCATCATCGGCTCCAGGATGACCGGGTTGGCCTTCTTCATGCCTTCCTTGAAGCCGAAGATGGCCGCCATCTTGAAGGCCTGCTCGGACGAGTCCACATCGTGGTACGAACCAAAAGTGAGGCGCACGCGCACATCCACCCCCGGGTAGCCGGCCAGCACGCCGCTCGCCAGCGCCTCGCGCACCCCCTTCTCCACGGCCGGGATGTACTCGCGCGGCACCACGCCGCCCTTGATCTCGTCAACAAACGCAAAGCCTTCGCCGGACGCCATCGGCTCCAGCGTGAAGACCACATGGCCATACTGGCCCTTGCCGCCCGACTGGCGCACAAACTTGCCGTCCACATCCTTGACCGTGTTGCGGATGGTCTCGCGGTAGGCCACCTGGGGCTTGCCCACATTGGCTTCCACATTGAACTCCCGCTTCATGCGGTCCACGATGATCTCCAGATGCAGCTCGCCCATGCCGGCGATGATGGTCTGGCCGATTCCTCATCGGTGCGCACACGGAACGACGGATCCTCGGCGGCAGGCGCGACAGGGCAATGCCCATCTTCTCCTGGTCGGCCTTGGTCTTGGGCTCGATCGCTTGCGCAATGACGGGCTCAGGGAAGGACATGCGCTCCAGAATGATGGGCGCGCTCGGGTCGCTCAAGGTCTCACCGGTGGTCACCTCCTTGAGGCCCACACAGGCGGCAATGTCGCCGGCGCGGATCTCGTCGATTTCCTGGCGCTCATTGCATGCATCTGCACGATGCGGCCAATGCGCTCCTTGCGGCCCCGGATCGGGTTGTAGACCAGGTCACCCTTGCTGAGCACGCCCGAGTAGACACGCACAAAGGTCAGCTGGCCCACAAAGGGATCGGTCATCAGCTTGAAGGCGAGGGCAGAGAACTTCTCGCCATCGTCAGCGCGGCGCGTGAGCACCGTGCTGTCGTTCTCGTCTTCGCTGTGGCCAGTCACCGCAGGCACATCCAGTGGCGAAGGCATGAGCTCGACCACGGCGTCCAGCAAGCGCTGCACACCCTTGTTCTTAAGGCCGAGCCGCACAGCATGGGCTGGATCTCGGTGGCAATTGTGCGCAGGCGCAAGCCCGCAATGATGTCGGCCTCAGGCAGGTCACCATCGCTCAGGTACTTGTCGGTCAGCGCTTCGCTCGCTTCGGCAGCCGCTTCCACCATCTGGGTACGCCATTCCTGCGCAGAGGCCTGCAGCTCGGCGGGGATGTCCCGGTACTCGAACTGCATGCCCTGCGAGGCCTCGTCCCAGATGATGGCCTTCATCTTGATCAGGTCGATCACGCCGGAGAACTCGGCCTCGGCACCAATCGGGATCACGATGGGCACAGGGTTGGCCTTCAGGCGGTCCACCATCATCTGGCGCACGCGGAAGAAGTCCGCACCAATGCGGTCCATCTTGTTGACAAAGGCCAGCCGTGGCACCTTGTACTTGTTGGCCTGGCGCCAGACGGTTTCGGACTGCGGCTGCACGCGCCCACCGAGTCATAGACCATGACGGCGCCGTCGAGCACGCGCATCGAGCGCTCGACCTCGATCGTGAAGTCCACGTGACCGGGGTGTCGATGATGTTGATGCGGTGCGGTGGGAAGTTGCGTTCCATGCCCGACCAGAAGGCTGTTGTCGCTGCCGAGGTGATCGTGATGCCGCGCTCTTGCTCTGGCCATCCAGTCCATCGTGGCGGCGCCATCATGCACCTCGCCCAGCTTGTGGCTCACCCCGGTATAGAACAGGATGCGCTCGGTCGTCGTGGTTTTTTCCGGCATCGATGTGCGCAGAGATGCCGATGTTGCGATAGCGTTCTATGGGGGTATGGCGGGCCATGTTGACCTCTTGGGTCGGTTTTTCAGCCGGATTCAGCTGCGTGTTACAGCCCTGTGCGCTCCCACTTTGCGACATCCGGCGCCTTCAAGACAGCACCGCACAGGGCCAGAAAAGAGTGATGGTAATAGTACGAAGACAATCGTACTGTCATCATGGGTATTGCCCGATTGGGGACAATACTGGCTATCGTGCTGCCAGTGCTGCAGACCCAGGCAGAATGTCGCCCTTTGGCAATGACCCGGCTGTTGCAGCCGATGCGCGCCTCTTTGGCGCATGGACCCCGGATGATTCCTCACCACCCTGAAGCTGCGCAGATCCATTTGGAAAACGTGCTTACCGCCCTGGGCAACCCCACGCGCCTGGCGGTAGTGCGTGTGCTGGCCGATGGCCAGGAGCGCAGCTGCACGGCGCTTTTGCGCGACCAGACCAAATCGACGATGACGCACCACTGGCGCGTGCTGCGCAGCAGCGGCGTGATCTGGCAGCGCCCTGCCGGGCGCGAGAACCTGCTGTCGCTGCGGCGCGAAGACCTCGATGCCCGCTTTCCCGGCCTGCTCGACGCGATACTCTCGGCCACGCGCAGCGATGCGCTGACCGATGCCAGCACGGCCTGGGGTGAGCGCAGCTAGGCCAGCGGCCATTGCTAGTACAAGCCTGGTTTTAGATTTTTGATGGATGGAGAAGCGCAGCATGCAAGACGCTAAGGCGCTGGTACTTTTTTCGGGTGGACAGGATTCCACCGTCTGCCTGGCTTGGGCTTTGAGCCGTTATGCCCAGGTCGAAACGATTGGCTTTGACTACGGCCAGAACCACCGGGTGGAGCTGGAATGCCGCAGCACCGTGCTGGACAACCTGCGCGCGCAGTTCCCGCAGTGGGCGGCAAAGCTGGGGGAGGACCACCTGCTGAACATCGATGTGCTCGGCCAGATCAGCGACACGGCGCTGACCCGTGATGCCGCACTGGCCTACCAGCCGATGGCCTGCCCAATACCTTTGTGCCGGCGCGCAACCTGGTGTTCCTGACCCTCGCCTCTGCCGTGGCCTACCGCCGCCAGTGCACGGTGCTGGTCGGCGGCATGTGCGAGACCGATTTCTCCGGCTACCCCGACTGCCGCGACAACACGATGAAGGCCATGCAGGTGGCGCTCAGCCTGGGCCTGGGCCGCCAGTTGGTGGTAGAGACCCCCCTGATGTGGATCGACAAGGCTGCGACCTGGCAGCTGGCGCAGGACCTGGGTGGCGACGCCTTGACCGCGCTGGTGCAGGAAGACACCCACACCTGCTACCAGGGCGACCGCAGCGAGCGCCATGACTGGGGCTATGGCTGCGGCGAATGCCCCGCCTGTGCGTTGCGCGCGCAGGGCTTTGCGCGTTGGAAGCAAGCGGTGTAAACAACAGCGCTGGTATCAGCGCGGTGCCACCAGCTGCGCCTTGCGGTTGGCCATGGCCCGCTCAAACAGCGCCATAAAGCGGGGCGCCACCTTGGCGATGTGGTAGGCCTTGCCGGTCTCCAGCGCAGCCTGGGCATAGCGCTGGCGCCGGGCCGGGTCCTTGCGCAGCTGCCGTATCGCCTCGATCCAGTCGTCGTCGTTGTCGGGCAGCAAAAGGCCGTTGACGTTATGGGCAATCAGCTCGGGCGCAAAGCCCCAGTTGGAGCCAATCACGCAGCCCCCGCGCGCCAGGATCTCCATCAGCCCCCAGTTGGCCACGCCATAGCGCAGCGGGTAGAGGAAAAGATCGACCTCAGCCAGCAGCGCCGAGAACTGCGCATAGGGCAGGTGGCCGGGGAACTCGATCACATCGGCGGCGGGGTAGACCTTGAGCAGGTGGTCGCGAAAGCTTTCCACCTTGCCGCCATAGCGCCGCTCCACCCATTGCTGCTCATAGCCATAGGTGGAGGCCTTGGCATCACCGATGGCGATAAAGCGGGTGTTCTGGCCATCGCCTTCGCGCACCATGCGGTCCACCAGCCGGATATAGGTCTCAAAACCCTTGGCGCTCGAGAGATCGCGCGCCGAGAACGCAATCGTGAAAGGCTTTTGGATATCGTCCGCTGCATCCCCGGCAGCACCAAAATCCCGCAGCGGCGGCTGGATATCAAAGCCCTCGAACTGCACCGCAATCCGGTCCTGCAGCATCGGCGGGAACATCGAGCGCGCATAGGCGCTGGGTACGATGGTCAGGTCGCTGCACAGCACCTGGTGGAAGCTCAGCATCTCGGTGTTGCGGTCACCCAGGCGCTGGGCTGGTCCGGCGGGTAGGCGGCATCCCAGCCATGGGCCAGGTAGCTGGGGAACTCGATATAGCTGATGATGGCGGCGTCTAGCTCGCCATAGAGCCAGTTGGGCGCACCCCAGAGCGAATGGGCCACCACCACATCGATCTTGCGGCCTGAGCGGCTTCAAAGTCTTCAGCGCCTTGAGCACGCCCCGGCAGATGCGCGCCGAGCGCTCGACCTTGTCCGAGTAGTAGTAGCTCTGGGGGCCGACGATCAGGCCGTCGGGCTGGAAGGACAGCAGGTGGTCGCAGTGCTTTTCATGGTTGGCCTTGTGGCCGGGCGTGGTCATGAACCAGGCATCTGCGATGCCCTGGGCACGCAGGTGGCTGCACAGCAGGCTGTACTGGCTCGGGTAGACCGCGCCTACAAAAACGATCAGGGGTTTGTCTGTCATGGTCGGCAAGGGCTCGGCGTCAAGGGTCACAGGGGCAGGTGGTCATTGGGCTGCGCGGCGGCCGGTGCCAGGGGCACGAGCGGCTCGCCGTCCGAGATCTGGTATTTGCGCATCTTCTCCCACAGCACCTTGCGGCTGATGCCCATCTGCTGGGCGGTGTTCTGGCGCTTCCAGCTGTTGGCGTGCAGCGCTTCGATGATGCGGTTGCGCTCTTCCTGGTCCCAGTTGCCGCGCTCGGCCAGCAGCGGTCCGGCCGCATGGGACTCCAGCGGAAAGGTCGCCGCCGACAGGCTCTGGGCCTGCAGCAGCAGGCGATCGGTGGCGCCGCCGGCATGCCAGTCCTGGGTCTGGCGGGCGGCCACGCCAATGCGCTCTGCCAGATTGCGCAGCTCGCGCACATTGCCGGGAAAGTACATCTGCGCAATCGCGTCGAGAATGAACATCGGCGGCCCACCCAGGCGCTCCATCATCTCCTCGCCCACCACCTTGCGCAAGATGCTGTTGAAGATGGCCAGCTTGTCGGCCTCGCCCCGCTCTTCGAGGCTGGGCATCTGCAGCTCGATCACCGCCAGGCGAAAGAACAAATCGGCGCGGAAGCGCCCGGCATGCACCAGCTCGCGCAGTGATTTGTTGGTGGCCGCCACCAGGCGAAAATCCAGCGCCACCGGCGATGTGGCGCCCAGCCGGGTGACCGTGCGCTCTTCGAGCACGCGCAGCAGCTTGACCTGCTGGTAGAGCGGCAGATCGGCGATCTCGTCGAGAAACAGGGTACCGCCGTTGGCCTGCTCGAAAAAGCCCTTGTGCGCCGTCACCGCACCGGTGAACGAGCCTTGGCATGGCCAAAGAACAGCGACTCAAAGAGGCCGTCGGGGATCGCGCCGCAGTTGACCACGACAAAGGGCCCCTGGCCGTAGTGCGTGTTGCGCTCATGCAGGCGTTCGGCCACGCGTTCCTTGCCGGTGCCCGTCTCGCCAAAGATCAGCACGCTGTGCTCGCAGTCGGCAAAGGTGTCCACATCGCGCAGCAGGGCCAGCATGCACTCGGCCTCGGCGATGATGTCGTCGCCCCGCGGCTGCTTGTGCTTGGTGCTTTGCAGGCGCCGCACAATGCGCACCAGCATCGCGCGCAGCTCGGCGCCGGTAAAGTCAAAGGGCAGCACATGGGAGTACTCGGTGGCATAGGTGCCCGGCCCTTCGCCACGCGGCTTGGCGCTGACCCACAGCACGGCATGCCGCCAAAATTGCCCTCGATCCCCTGGCGCGTAAAGCGCGCACCTTCCAGCACCGACACACTCACCACGGCAATGGCGTTGCCCCCCTGCGCCACCACGGGGGACAGGTTCAGGCCATCGGCGCGCACCACGTCCACATCCAAGTTGACCATGCAGCGCTCCACCCGCTCTGCAATGTCCGCTTGGCCTTCCAGACGTAGATGACCAAATCGTTCTGATTCACGTTCTATTCCCTCGGTTCTTCATGTCGCTGCGCTCACTCCTGTCTTCATTGCACGATCTGGGCGGTATCGCATTGGATGCCCAGCAAATCCACGCTGGCGCGGCCCAGCTCGATGCCCAGGCCCTGCAGCAGCAGGTCCAGTGCGCTGCCAATGGTGTTGAGCAGAGGTGCAAGCAGGGCGCTGACCACCGTGACCACCACATTGAGCAGCGCATTGAGGCCGCCGAGCAAGCCGCCCAGCAGCCCCCCGAGCAGGCCGCCCAGCACGCCGTAGTACTCGGCGTTCTGCACATCGCCCACCAACGCGGGCACCTGCTTCAACAGATTGCTGACCGTCGTGCCCAGGCGCAGCCCATTGGGGCCGCTGGAGCGCTCCACGTCCACCTGCATGCCCACCAGGCATTCGTCCACATTGCTGCTGTTGTAGGGGCAGGCCTGGGCATTGGGCGGCGATGTGTAGCTGGCGCCTTGCAGCAGCGATGTGGACAGCTTGCTTTGCACGCGCAGACCGCCCAGCAGGTTCAACAGGTTCAGGTCCACCAGCTCGGTCTTTTGGCAGATGCCATTGGCATTCAACTGGCCGATGCAGACATCACCAATCGCCGAGCGCACGGAGATATTGGCCCGCCGGTCATTGCGGGCTGGTGTGCACTGGATGGCTTCGAGCGTGCCGGTGCTGCGCACCAGATCGACCTGAATGGGGATGTGCACGCGGATACCCAGCAGGTTGCCCAGCAGTGCGGTCAGCAGGCCGGGCGTGCTCACATTCTTTTGCTCACCAATGTTGACGGTCAGTCGCACCTGGGCGCTGCGTGCCTTGGTCTGGCCATTGGCCGGGCCGATGGCATTGCGCGGTGGCTCCACCACGGTGAGGTTGGCGTCCAGAATGCCCGGCAGCCCCAGGCCCAGCGCCACGCTGTTGGTGCCGTTGGCAGCGACCAGGTGGGTGCGCACCAGATCGCCCAGGCCGATGGCGGCATCGAGCCCCGCGCCGATGGGCGAGGCAGCGCCCCCTGCGGAGATCACGGCCAGCAGGCCCTTGTCACCGCCCAGTGGCAGTTTGATGTTGCAAGCTGAAAGGCCGCCAGGTAGGCGCGCAGATCGACCAGCGCAGCAATGTCGACGCCGGCATTGAGCAGGCTGTCGCTGCCGGCATTGATTGCCGCGTCGATCAGGTCGATCACCGAGGCATTCACATTGGCCAGGTCATTGGGGGTGAGCAGGGCCAGGTCGTTGACGCCAATGGGCAGGCCCAGCACCTTGAGCAGGCCCGAGGGCGTGATCTTGGCATTGGCGATGCCGTCCTTGTCGAGGATGGTGAGCCGCTGGATATCCAGCCCCACCAGCGCGGTGATGCGGCCCAGCAGGCCGTTGTTGTTGAAGCGCAGCAGCTGCGAGCCGATCGAGAACGCGGCCACCGGCTCGCTGTCCTTGGCGGCGGTCGCAGCCGCTGCCACCAGGCGCGAGCCCACAAAGGGCAGCAGCTGCAGCACCTCGCCTTGCAGCTGCACGCGCACCGCGTTCATCGGGCTGCTGCCCAGGCCAAAGCGCAGTGCATCGGCCTTGCTGCTGTCCCAGTGGCCGCAGTCGATGCGGCGCTGCTCATTGTCCAGCGACAGGCGCAGCTGGGTGGTCGCGCTTTGGTTGGCTGCCGCCTGGCCGAGCCCGCAGGTGGCCGGGTTGCCATAGGTGATGGCATTGACCGCTTCGAGCGCGGCCACATCGGCGATGCGCTGCAGATCGCGTTTGGCGTAGTACATATAGCCAATCTGCACGGTGCCCAGCAAGGTGACCAGCACCGCGGCGAGCAGCGCAAACTGCACTAGCACGGCACCGCGCTGGGCCATGGGCAGGGCGCGTTGGGGGGATGGGGGGCTACAGGCGGACATGGTGCAGATCCTCCTTACAGCAGCGATGCAAAGTGCACCACGCTTTTTTCATAGAGCTGCCGGGGCTCGGTGACCCACAGGCCCTGCGTACCAAACAGCGGCGCGAGCTGGTAGCGCAGCTCAAAGCTGGCGCTGCCGGTGCCCGTGCTGGGGCAGGCCGCTTGCCACTGGATGGGGCTGACGGTGAGCTGGTCGGCCACCGTGCCGGGAACGTCACTGCGCTCCAGGCTGGAGCGCACCGATTGCAGCACCCGCAGCTGGATGGTGGCGCGGTTGGCTGCGGCCTGCGTGGGGTGGCAGGGGTCGCTGACCCCCGCTGCCAGCACGCCCAAAATGGCGCGCGCGCCATCCCCTGCTGCCCGCGTGAGCGACTGCTGCGCCTGGAATGCCCGCCAGTACACGGTAAGGCCCAGCAGCATGACGATCATGAAGACCGCAATCAGCGCGAACTCGATGGCCGCGACGCCACGCTGTGGTCCCAGTACGCCCGCGCGGCGGCTGGTGCAGCAGTGCTTCATAGCATCCTCCTGTCCACCAACAAGCTGGCCTGGGCCTGCAGGCTGGCCGGCAGTACGAGACCCAGCCCAGGGATCGCCGGCGCAATCGCGCCCTGGCGGTAGTTGGCAATGCGGTAGCTGACCAGCACCAGGCAGGGGGTCTCGATATTGCAGTCGAGCGCCGGATTGAGCGCAGTGTCCTGGTTGCAGGTGGTGTCTGCCAGGTGGCAAAGGGTGAAGTCAATATCGCCTTCGGCGGGCCGCAGCTCGGCGGGCAGCCAGCTGAGCGCATTCGCCGTGGTGCGGCGCGCCTGCAAGCTGCGGAAGGCCCAGGTGGGCGGGTTGCTGCCAATGATCGTGGAGCTGGGGTAGCGCAGCGCCGCCCGGGCGCCTTCTTCGACCGCGTACTGCATGGACTGGCGTACCAGGAAGGTAAGGCCATAGCAGACGATGCCATAGAGCAGCACAAAAAACACCGGGAAGATGATCGCCCACTCCAGCGCATACACGCCGCGCTGCTGGCGCGAATGCCTGCAGTGGTGCATGAACGGGGTGGGGTGCGGGCGCATGGCGGGCTCCTGGGCGGCCAGTGTTACTGCTTCACATCCATGCCGGTCTCAAAGCGCTCGGGGATCTTGGTCTCAAAGCTCTTGAGGTAGCGCTGGTAGCTGCGGCTGGCCTGCTCGCCATCAATGGTGCGGGGGTGTACGCCGGGCGATGCGGTCTGCATGGCCAGCAGGCGCTCTGTGGCGTTGCCGATGATGATCGGGCGGCTGCGCCAGATGACGGGGTTCTCCAGCGAAGGATTGCTGTTCTCCGTGGCGAGCGGGATATAGGGCTGCGTGGCGGGCGAGGCGCGCTCGGGGATATCCACGACAGGTGCTTGCCGTGTCATCTCCAGGCTGGGCACCTCGGCTTCGACCGATGCCACGGCGCGGCTGGATTCGGCACGCACGGTGGTGACCGAGAACCCCGCACAAGCAGCAAGGCCCAGCAGCACGGAACGCCAGGTGGGGAGAGAAAGAGACTGAGACATAGGTTACTCCTGGTGGTGCTAAGGCGCGATGGGGCGTGCCGGGGTATCGGTGATGTGTGGGCTGTCGTTGCCAGCGGCTGCACCGCGTAATGCCGTGGGCACGGCAGGCACAGGGCCGGCAGCAGGTCCTGCGGATGGCGTTGCAGCCGGCGCTGCGATTGGGGCTGCAGCCGCAGCTGGAAGCGGGCTGGCCGCAAGTGCTGCGCCGTCCACCAAGGGCCCCGCAGCAGCCGGTGCTGGCGCTGGCAGCTCGCCCCGTTGCGCCGGCGCATGGCGGTCTGCACGGTCTGCAGCTGGGCCTGCAAGGTCTGCATCGAGTTCGCGTCGATCAGCGCGGGCACATTCTTGGCCGCGGGCTGGCTCAGGCGCTGCAGCAACTGCGAGGCCTGTGCCTTCTGGTCGCTGGCCATCAGGTACAGGGCCAGGTTCAGCTGCACCCGGGCATTGCCCGGGGCCAGCTGCGCCGCCTGCAACACTGGCAGATGGGCGGCCTCGGTCTGTCCGTCCAGCATATGGGCGTAGGCCAGGTCGCTCAGCACATCGGCATCGATGGGGTTGATCTGGCGCGCCATCTCCAGCTGCGCAATGGCGTTGGGGTACTGGGCCTGGCTGGCATACAGCAGGCCCAGGCCGCGCCGCGCACGGGCCACGGTGCTGCTGTCGGGGTCGGCCAGCAGGGCCTGGTAGCCTTGCTCGGCCAATGGGCCCTGGCCGGTATTGCGCAGCGCATCGGCGCGCATCAGCCGGATCTGCGGCTGGCTGCCGTACTGGCGCTCAAAGGCCTGCGTGTGCGCCAGCGACGCATACCACTGGTTGGCCTGCTGCATCTGGCGAATCAGGTTCAGATAAGTCTGCTGCGGATCGATCTGGGTCAGCTGCGCGGCCTTTTCCATTTGCTGCTGGGCTTGCGCTGCCGTGCTTTGTTCGGCGGCGCCATAGCCTTGCGGGCCCTTGGAGGCGCAGCCGGTCAGCAGCGCAGCGGCCAAGGCCAGCAGCGGCATCGACCTTGTTCGGGTGTTGCTGAGGTGATGGCGCATAGTTATTTCCCTCCTATCGCCGACAGTGAGCGGATCACCGCGGTAAAGCCAGGCCCTGCCGTAATCACGATCAAGGCGGGCAGCAAGGTCAGCACCATCACGCCGGTCATCTTGACCGTGATCGTGCCGATCTTTTCCTTGAAATTGGCCTGGCGCTTTTCTCGCAGGCGCAGGCTGAACTCACGCAGCGGCTCCTGCACGGCGCCGCCATGCCGGTCCACCTGCACCAGCAGATTGACCACGGCACTCATGTCGTCGTCCGCGCCCAGCATCGCCAGGCGCTGCAGCGACTGCTCACGCGTGCGCCCGAGCTGTAGAGCCGGTTGGCCAGGCCCAGCTCGGCGCTCAGCACGCGCAGCACACTGCCAAACTCAGAGGCCAGAATATGCAGGCTCTGGTCAATGCTCAGGCCCACGCCCTGCAGCAGGCGCAGCAGGTCAACAAACAGGGGTAGTTCTTCGACGACTTGCTTGCGGCGTGTCGTTGCCTTGGAGCGCAAAATCCACTTGGGCAGCATCAGGCCCAGACTGAAAGCTACAAAGCCTTGGAACACGGCGGTGGTGCCCTGTGGCTCGAAAATTAGCAGCGCCAACACAGGCAGGGCCAGGCACAGCAAGATGCGGCTGGTGACAAATGTGAAGGCGCCACGTGCCATTTCGATGCCTGCCTGCTCCATGAGCTTGCGGTCCTCGTCCGCAAACAAGGCCTTGGCCAGTCCGGTGTCCAACCAGGCAGGCGGCTTGAGACGATCGATCATCTGCTGGGCCGCCTCTTGCTCGCTTTGCGATGCGGAGCTTGGCAGCGCTTGCAGCCCGGGTATGGGGAAGGGCTGAATCACCGCAGCTGTCGCCTCGCGCTGCCGCAGCAGCTGCGCGACGCGCAACTCGGTGCGTTCGCTGCGGTGCTGGCGCAGCAGCAGCCTGCCTGCGAGCATCAGCAGCCCCAGCGCAGCCAGCACCAGGCTGGCAATCCACAGTTGATCGCTGGTCATCGGCAATCCTCCGTGCAGCAAACAGGCTCTGGAGGACGCGAATAACGACTGTCGTTCAGGAATGTGGGTCGAGACATCAGTCGGACTCCTTATTTCAGGCGTGCCAGCCGGTACAGCAGAAAGGAGCCAAACACCTCAAGGCCTGCTGCGATAAAGATCATTTTTTGGCCGGTACCGTCTTGCCACAGCCGCAGGAAGTAGCCCTGGTTGAGCAGCATGATCAAGCTGCCCACGATGATGGGCAGCAAGGCCAGGATCCAGGCTGAAAGACGCACCTCGGTCGAGAGGGAATGGAGCTCGCGCTCGGCCGATTGGCGGTCGCGGATATAGGCGGACACACGTTCGAGCACCTGGTCCACCCGGCCGCCGTAGCGCGTGCTCATGCGGAAGACGGCAGCGAGCAGCCCGAACTCGGCCAGTTTCCAGGTACGCTCCAGCTGTGTCATCGCCTGGCCCAGATCGGGCGAGACGCTCAGGGACGCATTGACATGCTGCAAGGCACTGCCCAGCGGCTCGGGCACATTGCCGCTGGCAAACTGGAAGGCGGCATGGGGCGAGTTTCCGATGGAGATCAGCCGCACCATATTGTCCAGAAAGCCCGGCAGCAGCGAGAGCATCTTGGCGCGGCGCTTGCTCACCCGGTGCCAGATGCCAAACCAGGTCAGCAGCGCATAGACGGCCAGCACCATCAGACCCAGCAAAGCACCTGCTTGCAGTGCCACCAGAAACGCGAGTAACAGCCCGAGTCCGGTGATCATGACCAGGCCGCGCGGGCTGATGCCCCAGGCGCCATAGCCCAGATGGTCATACAGCCATTGCCGCGCTGAGGCCGAGGGCGTGAGTGCAGCAGGCAAGGCTGCAGAAGCTCTGGGGTCGGCTGCCATGCCGGGCATCGGTGCGGCGGCAGAAGGGGCCAGCAGATCGCGCTGGATATCGCGGCTGCGCTGCATATGGCCGGCAATCGATTGCCGGGCCTGCTGCTGGCGCGCACGGGAGAACAACCACAGCGCCAGGGCCAGCAGCGCGCAGGCGAGGGCGGCGATGACCAGGACGGCGGGGTGAAGGTTCATCGTGGTCCTCCGCTGCTGCCTGCCTGCTGCTGGCCCCGCCACCAGGCCAGCAATTTGGGCGAATGCGGCGAGATGCCCATGGAGACCCACTGGTCCTGTTCCTGGCCGTCGGGGCCGGTCTGGGCCTCGTAGCGGTAGAGCTCCTGGGTGGAGATCATGTTGTCGGTCATGCCGGTCACCTCGGTCAGTGACAGCAGGCGCCGGCGGCCGTTGGAGAGGCGGCCGATCTGCACGATAAAGTCCACCGCATTGGCAATCTGGCGGCGCAGGCTCACTTCGCTGCCCTGAAAGCCGGCAAAGCCGGCCAGCATCTCGGCGCGGTAGAGGCATTCGCGCGGCGAGCTGGCATGGATGGTGCCCATCGAGCCATCGTGGCCGGTGTTCATCGCCTGCAGCAGCTCCAGCACTTCGCCGCTGCGCACTTCGCCAACGATGATGCGGTCGGGCCGCATGCGCAGGCTGTTGACCAGCAGGTCGCGGATGCTCACATGGCCCGAGCCATCGAAGCTGCCCGGGCGGCTCTCCAGCCGCACCACATGGCTGTGGTTCAGGGCCAGCTCGGCGGTGTCCTCGATGGTCACAATGCGCTCGTTGCTCGGGATAAAGCTGGCCAGGGCGTTGAGTAGGGAGGTCTTGCCCGAGCTGGTGCCGCCGCTCACCAGGATGTTGCAGCGTGCCTTGACGGCCATCTCCAGAATGCGGCAGATGTCTTCGCTGAAGCTGCCCAGCTCGACCAGGTCTTTGGGTGTGAGTGGGTCCTTGCGGAACTTGCGGATCGAGACCGTGGGGCCGTCGATAGCCAGCGGGCCGATGATCACATTGATACGACCGCCATCGGCAGACGGGCATCGACCATGGGGCTGGATTCATCGAGCCGCCGGCCCAGCGGCGCCAGAATGCGCCGCACAATGCGCAGCACATGCTCGTCGTCCTTGAAGTGCGAGGCCTCGCGCTCGAGCATGCCGCCGCGCGAGACATAGATGTCGCGGTAGCCATTGATGAGGATGTCCTCGACGCGCGCATCTTCCAGGAGCGGCTGCAGCGGGCCCAGGCCGGTGAGCTCACGGCTGAGCGCCTCGGCCACCTGGCGGGCTTCCTGCTCATTGACGGGCACCGCGTGCAGGCGGATAAAACTGTCGAGCTCGAGCTTCACAAACTGCGCAATCGCCGCCTGGGACCAGCGGCCAAACTCCGCCCCCAGCTCCTCGATGCGGCTGAGCAGGTGCTCATAGGCATGGTTCTTGAGATCGGCAAGCAGCTGGGCATGCTGCAGGTTCTCGCTGGCAGCGGCGGCGGAGGTGGTGTAGTCCGTGGTCGTCATGGTGGTTTTCAGTGTCCGCGCAGGCGCTGGAGAAGGTGTTGCAAGGGACCGACCGCGCCGCTGCGGTGGCCCACACGCTGTGGATGGTGCGCGGCCAGCAGCTGGTCGGCCAGCTGGCCGACCGCCTTCACATAGGGCTCGCTGCGGCGCTGCGCCTGCAGCAGCAGGCCCCGGTTGACCTCCTGCATCAGTGGCCGGCGGCGCTCGGAATGCTGCCAAGCAAGGGCAGTTGCAACTGCGCCGCCATGTGGCTGGCCGCCAGCTCCAGCCGGCTGTCATGGCGGTTCACGATCAGCTCGATGCGCTCGGGCGCAATGCCGATGGCCTGCAGTTGCTGCAGGAGCTCGGCAGTCCAGACCACACTGGCCACGCTCTGGTCGCAGACCAGCCAGATCTGGCTGGCCTGGGGCAGCACCTCGGCCATCACCGGCAAGGGCGTGTCGGCGCCCAGGTCCAGCACCAGGTGCTCAAAATACTGGCCCAGGCGCTGGACCAGCGCGTCGATCTCTCCGGCCGCTGGCAGCGCGGCATGGCGGGGCATGGTCAGCAGCCGCAGGCCGCTGGGGTGTCGCGACAGCGCGCTGGCCGCCATGCGCTTGTCCAAGCGCCGCTGCTGGCTGAGCGCATCGGCCAGGCTGAACTCGCCCGGCGTGTTGAGGTAGATGGCGCAATCTCCGCCCGAGGCGCCCATGTCCAGCAGCAAGGCATGCAAGCTCTGCGCATCGGCTGCCTGGCTGGCAGGCACAGCAGCCTTGCCGCTGCGCGCAGGGCTCAGGCCCTCTTGCAGATGCCAGGCCAGGTGCGATGCCAGCAGGCTGCAGCCCAAGCCGGCCCGGGCCGAGAGCAGTGCGGTGATAGGCGCGGCATCGGCGCGGCGCTGGTCCACGGCCGCAGGGCGGGCCAGTAACTGGCTCACCACGCGCTGGGCCGGGTCCAGCGGTGCGTCCAGATCCAGAAAATCCTGCACGCCGGCGCGCAATGCTGCCAGCAGGCATGGGGCGTCTTGCGCATGGCCAATCGCCAGGCGCGGGATATGCGGAAAGGCCTGTTGCAGCTGGGCGACCAGCGCAGTCGCAGCATCGACATTGGCGCTGTCAAACTGCACCAGCACGGCCTGGGGCTGCAGCTGCTGCACTTGCTCGGCCACCGTATACAGGCTGGGGGCGATATGGGGCTGGGCACCGCCCAGCAGCCGCTGCATCCAGACCAGCGCCAGCGCGCCCTGTGGGGCGGGCGCCTGGACCAGCAGCAGCGGCACGGTGGCAGGGCTGTCGCCTGCGGGGTTGGCGGTGGCAGGCACTGGGGTCAGCGAAGGTGGTACGGCGCGCAGGGCCGGGCGCTCGCTGGCATCGGCCGGCGCAGGCCGGGCCTGCCCGGGCCTGGGGGTAAGCAGGTCAGCCAGCGAGGGGCTCTCGGGCGCGGAGCCTGCGCTGTGGGGGGCGAGCGAGTCCTTGTTCATGGCATCAGTACGAAAAGCCGGGCAGGGCGAGTCGGCATAGGGCGCGCCCACGGCATACGGTGCCCAGACGCGGCCCGCATTGGGCAGCTCCTGCTGCGCGCCGGGCAGCAGTGCCTCCAGGTTGGTGCCGGCGGGCAGTGGCTGCACCAGGCGGGGCGTGACGATGATCACCAGCTCGGTCTCTTCCTGCGAGTAGTTGAGGTTCTTGAAGAAGGTGCCCAGGATGGGCAGGTCGCCAAGCAGTGGCACCTTGTTGACATTGGACAGGGTCGAGCGGCTGACCAGTCCGCCAATGACAAAGCTCTCGCCATCGGCCAGCTCGACAAAGGTGTCGGCACGGCGGGTGCGCAGCGCAGGCACCGAGATGTCATTGATCGTCACGCCCTGGGTGTAGTCCAGGTCGCTGGCCTCGGGCGCCACCTTGAGGGCGATGCGTTCGTTGGACAGGATGGTCGGCGTCAGCTGCAGCTTGACGCCAAACTCCTTGTACTGGATGGAGATATTGTTGCTGCCGCCGCTGGGCACGGGATCGGGATCTCGCCACCGGCCAGAAAGCTTGCGGTCTGGCCGCTGTGGGCCACCAAGGTGGGCTTAGCGAGCACGCGCGCCAGGCCATTGCCTTCGAGAAAACCCAGCTGCGCGGTAATGCCCCGGCCGCTGAAGGCCGGCCAAAGCCAAGCACCAGGTTCATCGCGCTGGCAATGGCTGAGGTGCCCCCGTCGGTACCGCTGCCGTTGCCACTGCTGCCACTCGACGAGCCACTGCTGCTGCCATTGCTGCCCGGGGTGTAGACGCCGAACTGGAAGCCATGGTCATTGGCGCCGCCGCTGTTGAGCTGCACGCCCGCGCGCCGCATGGCCGATTTCTTGAACTCCACCACCTGCACATCCACCTGCACGGTATTGCTGCGCACTTCCACCTGGGCGCGGTCGGTCAAGGGCGTGCCTTTGGGCGCAGTGGCCGCCAGCTCTGCCGAGGCGCGCGCGTGCTCGGGCAGGGACTGCAGGCGGCGCTCCAGCAGCAGGCGCGGGCCGCTGACCACAACGCTCCAGGTCTGCGGTTCGCCCTGGCTGGGCCAGACCATCAAGGTGGTGCTGCCAGCGGCCTTGGGCGTCAGCAGCAGCTCGGCCGGCCGGGCGGGGCGCGGGGCGGCAGCCTTGCCAGCGG
>NZ_JBHRUZ010000035.1:0-27316 GCF_042647185.1 Comamonas sp. JC664 | reverse complement strand
GGGCGAACAGGCGGGGCGGAGGGCGCCGCTGGGGTGCGGGTATGGACGAAGACATGGGAGGGTGTGGGGTCAGGGTGCTGCGGGTAGGGTGCTTACACCGGCCAGATGGGGCGGCTGAGCTGGTGCAGATAAGCTTGTACATCATCAGGCCAGGCCTGGGTCTGCAGCAAGAACGCCGATTGCTTGTGGGCAAACAGCGCGCGGCAGGCCTCATCAAAGCCGGCAGATCCCCGCCATGGCCTGCATGAACTGGTAGGTGGCCTCGGTCGCTGCGCGCTGCGAATCCTGCTGCGCATGGGCATTGCGGGCGTCATCGATCAGGCGGCGCAAGGCCGCTGAGGCGCCGCCGGGCTGGCGGTTGAGCCAGTCCCAATGGCGGGGCAGCAAGGTTACCTCGCGCGAGACCACGCCCAGCTTTGGGGCGGCCAACGGCACGTTGCAGAGCGGGCTGTGGGCTGCTGCTTCAACAGGTGCTGCGGGTGCTGGGGCTGCGTCGTCGTCCAGCTGGGCAGCGGGGCTGCGCTGCCGGGGCAGCTCCGAGCGCCAGTTCAGATCCAGGCGCAGTCGGAGAGGTCATCAAACACCCACAAGGGGGTGAGGCTGCAGCCGGGGTGGAGTTCGTCATGGTTTTGCAGATAGCGCAGCACCGTCAGGCGGTCGGCTTGCAGCAGGCGCTGGTGACCCTGGAGATGGTCAGCGGCTGGGTCAATGTCTCGGTAGTCATGGCCACTTGTTCGTTGTTCTCTTAATGAGTAGTTCATTTTACCGGGGCAAAAATATTTGGCTATTTTTAATGGGTAAAAAATATGTATCTGGATGGCACAGCGGCAGATGGCCTGTGGCAGCTGCTGTTAGCGCGGTGAGACGGTCGCGCGGAGTCGAAAAAAAACCTCCAGCGCGGGGCATGGAGGTTGTTCTGGCTGGAGCCTTGTGGCCCAGTCATTACACGCGCTTGCGGTATTCAGCAGTGCGGGTGTCGATTTCGATCTTGTCTTCCTGGCTCACGAACAGCGGCACAGCGATTTCAAACGGTAGCGATCTTGGCAGGCTTGAGAACTTTGCCGGAGGTATCGCCCTTGACAGCAGGCTCGGTCCAGGTGATTTCGCGCACGATGGTGGTGGGCAGCTCGACCGAGATGGCCTTGCCGTCATAGAACACCACTTCAGCGGTCATGCCGTCTTCCAGGTAGTTCAGCGCGTCAGCCATGTTTTCGGCTTCCACTTCGTACTGGTTGAACTCAGGGTCCATCCAGACGTACATGGGTCGGCGAAATAGGAGTACGTGCAGTCCTTCTTTTCCAGGATCACGTTGTCGATCTTGTCGTCGGCCTTTGAACACGTTTCCGTGCGAAGTTGCCGATCAGGCTCTTGAGCTTCATGCGCACGGTTGCAGCGCCACGGCCGCCACGTGCGTATTCGGTCTTCAGAACGATCATCGGGTCTTTGCCGAACATGATCACGTTGCCAGCGCGGATTTCTTGAGCGATTTTCATAGCAGTAAGTGCCTGTGTTTGGGCCGCTCAAACTACTACGGGCGGCGCGCAAGTGTCGTTGGACGGGCTGTGCTGCGCCGTAGCATGTTCCGCGGCGTTGTGCGCATCCATCAAACCCGGCTGCCTGCAGGCGCTGGGTGCGCGGAAAGCGCAAAGACTGCAATTCTAACATTTTTCGCCCGCAAAATGCCATCAGCTGCTCGGCAAGGCTGGGCTGCCTGTGCAGAGTGTGCGCGCGGCCAGCACGCAATGGGCCCATTGCGCCAGCAGCGCTGGCGTGATGGCGGGCCATGCAGGGACGCTGCGCCAGCCCCTGGGATGCCATTCCAGGCCGCATGGGCTTGGCGCAGGCTGCCCGGCGCGTCCAGCCAGTCCAGAAAAGCCTCCAGCTTGGCATGGTGGGCATTGACGCCCTGCGGGTAGATCTGCCAGACAAAAGGCTGGCCGGCCCACAGCGCCCGTACCAGTGAGTCTTCGCCGCGCACAAAGTTGAGGTCGCAGGACCAGAGCATCTCGTCAAATTCCGGCTGGCTGCAGGGCAGCAGCAGCTGAACCTGGCTGGGCAGGGGCTGGGGCAACAGCTGCTGCACCAGCGCCGCCGCGCGGCCCGGGGTGACCAGCCACTGCGTGGCCGTGCCAGCGCTGGCAAAGGCGGGCAAAAAGGCCGGGGGCTCATAGCAGAACAGCGAAACCACCTGATCGCTGCCCTGCAGGCCAGCCGGGCGCGCCAGGCGCTGCGGTCAAAGTCCGCCTGGCGCTGGGGCAGATCGGCTTCGCGCAGCAGGCCGCCGGTTGCCGGTGCTGAAACCCGGGTAGAAGAACAGCGCGTAAGGCCTGCCGCGGGGCCGCTCATCAGGCGCGAGGGCAGGCGGTGGCAGCGCTCGACATAGTCTTCGGCAGACAGGTACTCCAGGTTGATCCAGACGCTGGCTTCTGCTGTTGGGGATTGCGCACGCGCGGCCAGCGCCTGCTGGAAGGCAGGCGGAATCTCGCAAGCCAAAGGCCTCGACCACCACATCACCGACCCCGCTGGCCGGCGCCGCATCGGGCCCAGGCTGCACCGTCACGCCAGTGCGCGCCCTGCGGCGCCATCCAGGCCAGGGCGCTGCCATCGTCCACCCACAGCCGCACCTGGCAGCCGCGCTGGGCCAGGTCGGCGGCCCAGGCGCAGCACACGCCGATATCGCCAAAGTTGTCGATCACCTGGCAAAAAAATCCCACAGCGGCGCTGGGCTGCGCTGCGCGGAGGCAGGGGATACGGTGGAGATGTGGCGGTGGGGGTGGAAGCAGGGGAGAGGGTCATCACCCGCGCGATGATAGTGCAGTCCGGGCTCACTGACTGGCGCTGCCTCCTGGGCCACAATAGCTTCAGTTGATCAAGCATGGAGACAGACATGAACCCACACTGCAACCCGGGCCGAGGCTTTGCAAGACGTCAAGTGGTCGAGATGGGCCAGCTGATTGCCGGGCCGTTCTGCGGCAAGACCTGGGCGAGTTTGGTGCCGAGGTCGTGAAGATCGAGGCCACCGGCGCGGGCGACCCGCTGCGCAACTGGCGGCTGCTGCAGGATGGCACATCGGTGTGGTGGCAGGTGCAGTCGCGCAACAAGCTGTCGCTGGCGCTGGATTTGCGCCAGAAGGAAGCGCAGGACATTGCCCGCCAGCTGATTGCCGAGGCCGATGTGCTGGTGGAGAACTTTCGCCCCGGCACCCTGGAGGGCTGGGGCATGTCGCCGAGGAGCTGCATGCGATCAACCGGGCCTGGTGATGCTGCGCATCTCTGGCTATGGGCAGACCGGCCCCTACCGCGATCTGCCCGGCTTTGGCGTGATTGGCGAGGCCATGGGTGGCTTGCGCCACCTGACGGCCGAGCCCGGGCGGGTGCCGGTGCGCGTGGGGGTGTCGATCGGCGACACCTTGGCGGCGCTGCATGGCGTGATCGGCGTGATGATGGCGCTCTACCACCGCAAGGTGAATGGCGGCAGCGGCCAGGTGATCGATGTGGCCTTGCACGAGGCGGTCTTCAATGTGATGGAAAGCCTGATCCCCGAGTACAGCGCCTTTGGCACGGTGCGCGAGGCGGCGGGCAGCGCCTTGCCCGGCATTGCGCCATCGAACGCCTATGCCTGCCAGGATGGCTGGGTGCTGGTGGCCGGCAATGGCGACAGCATCTTCAAACGGCTGATGGACACCATTGGCCGGCCGGACCTGGGCCAGGCACCGGACCTGGCCAGCAATGCGGGCCGGGTGGCGCGCATTGAAGAGATCGATGCCGCCATCAGCGCCTGGACGCAGCCGCGCGCCATCGCGCAGGTGATGGATGCGCTGGCTGCTGCCAGGGTGCCAGCCGGCAAGGTCTATACCGCCAAGGACATCAGCGAAGACCCGCACTACCGCGCGCGCCAGATGATCCTGCCGCAAACCACGCGCGACGGCCATACGCTGGAGGTGCCGGGCATTGTGCCAAGCTGTCCGCCACACCGGGCACGATCCGCAGCAGCGCGCCGCACCTGGGCGATGACACCGATGCGGTGCTGCAGGGCCTGGGCCTGAGCGGCGCGCAGATTGCGGCGCTGCGTGAGCGCGGCATTGTGCAGTGAGCGTGCACGGGTGATGGGCCGTTTCGCTGCGGGGGGCGAACGCATAAGACAATAGCGCATGCCCACCCACGTGCACTCTCCCGAACTTCTTGCCCAGGTCGCTGGTTTGCCAGCCATGCTGGCGTCTACCGCTATTTCGATGCCAGCGATGCGCTGCTGTATGTGGGCAAGGCCATCAACCTCAAGCGCCGGGTCTCGAGCTATTTCCAGAAGGACCATGGCGGCACCCGCATCGGCCACATGGTGGGCAAGATCGTGCGCATGGAGACCACGGTGGTGCGCTCCGAAGCCGAAGCGCTGCTGCTGGAAAACAACCTCATCAAGACCCAGCACCCGAAATACAACATTCTTTTTCGGGATGACAAGAGCTATCCGTACCTGAAGATCACCGGCATGGCCATCCACGATGGCGACATGCGCACGCCCCCCAGCCAGTGCTACCCGCGCGTGGCCTATTACCGGGGCGCGACCGACAAGCGCCAGCGCTATTTCGGCCCTTACCCCAATGCCTGGGCGGTCAAGGAAACCATCTTGCTGCTGCAAAAGGTGTTTCGCCTGCGCACCTGCGAGGACAGCATTTTCAGCAACCGCACCCGGCCTTGTCTGCTCTACCAAATCAAGCGCTGCAGCGCCCCCTGCGTGGACCACATCAGCCCCGAGGACTACGCCGCCGATGTGGCCCATGCCGAGGCCATGCTGCGCGGCGAGACCGACACGCTGCTCAAGACGCTGGAGGCGCGCATGTTGGCACACTCGGACAAGCTGGAGTTTGAGCAGGCGGCCGACATCCGCAACCAGATCAAGGCGCTGGCCAGCATGCTGCACCAGCAGAGCATCGAGACCATCGACGACCGCGATGTGGACATGCTTGCCGTGCAGGTGCAGGGCGGCAAGGCCTGCGTCAACCTGGCCATGGTGCGCGGTGGCCGGCATCTGGGTGACCGCGCGTATTTCCCCGTGCATGTGGAAGACAGCGCCGCCATCGCCAGCATGGAAGAGGCCGAAGAAGCCGAAGTAGCCGCAGACCAGGCGGGCGCCCAGCCTGATGAGGCCCAGCCCGGTGGGGCCCAGCCCGGTGGTGCCCAGCCCGGCGTGGTGCGGCCCGCCAAAACAGTGGAGCAGCGCGTGCTGGAGGCCTTTGTGGCCCAGCACTATCTGCAGGTGGCGCCGCCCCGGTGCTGGTGGTCAGCGTGGCGCTGGAGCCCGCGCTGCTGGAGGCCTTGTCGCAGCAGACCGGCACGCGCATTGCGGCGGTGTCGCAGCCGCGTGAGGAGCGCCGCGTCTGGCTGGAGATGGCGCAAAAGAATGCCCAGCTGCAACTGGCCCGCCTGCTGGCCGAAGAGGGCTCGCAGCAGGCGCGCACGCGCGCTTTGGTCGAGGCGCTGGATTTGCCCCAGGACGATATCGACCAGCTGACCATCGAGTGCTTTGACATCTCACACACCTCGGGCGAGAACACCCAGGCCTCTTGCGTGGTGTTCCACCACCACAAGATGCAAAGCAGCGAATACCGGCGTTACAAGATCGACGGCATCACCGGCGGCGATGACTATGCCGCCATGCGCCAGGTGCTCACGCGCCGCTACAGCAAGGTGGCCGAGGCCCAGCGCGATGCCGGTGGCGCCGAGCTGGGCAAGGGCGCGGCCCGCTTGCCAGACATCGTGCTGATTGATGGCGGCAAGGGCCAGGTCGGTGTGGCACGCGAGGTCTTTACCGAGTTGGGTCTGGACCTCTCGCGCATCGTCGGTGTCGAAAAAGGCGAGGGCCGCAAGGTCGGGCTGGAAGAGCTGGTGTTCTGCGATGGGCGCGACAAGGTCTACCTGGGCCGCGACTCGGCCGCGTTGATGCTGGTGGCGCAGATCCGCGACGAGGCGCACCGCTTTGCCATCACTGGCATGCGCGCGGCGCGCGCCAAGGTGCGGGTAGGCGGCAGCCGGCTCGAAGACATCCCGGCGTGGGCCCCAAGAAGCGCGCGCGCCTGCTGCAGCGCTTGGTGGTGTGCGCGGGGTCGAGGAGGCGGGGGTCGATGACCTGATGACGGTCGATGGCATCTCGGCTGCCTTGGCAGAGGACATCTACAAGGCCTTGCATTGACGGGGTGGCACGGGCCGTGCAGCAACGGTCACACAGGCAATAGTGCGGTTCACTGAATTTGCACCGTTGCGTGCCACAATAGCCGCATGTTCTTTACGATCCCCACCATCATGACCTGGACCGCATCGTCGCGATCCCGCTCATCATCGGCGTGTACTACTCGCCTCTTGATATGGCCACCAAAAACCTGTGGGCCACCGTCATGTTCGTGGTGTTCGCCTTCACCGATTGGCTCGATGGCTTTCTGGCGCGCAAGCTCAACCAGACCTCTTCCTTTGGCGCCTTCCTCGATCCCGTCGCCGACAAGTTTCTGGTCTGCGCCTCGCTGCTGATCCTGGTCTACCTGCAGCGCGCCGATGTCTTTGTCGCGCTGATCATCATTGGCCGCGAGATCGCCATCTCGGCGCTGCGCGAATGGATGGCCCGCATTGGCGCGAGCAAGAGCGTGGCCGTACACATGGTGGGCAAGCTCAAGACCACCGTGCAGATGGTGGCCATTCCCTTTTTGCTCTACGACGGCAAGGTGGCCGGCATCGATACCGGTGTCTGGGGAACCTGGCTGATCTGGGGCGCTGCCGTGCTCACGGTCTGGTCCATGATTTTTTACCTGCAAAAGGCCTTGCCCGAGATCCGGGCTAGGGTTGATTCTTAGTCGAGCGCCACAGGTTTGGGCGTAGACTGCATCTCGCCTGTACAAGGAATTCAGGCTACAGGGCCCGTGATGCTTGGCTTTTGCAAGGCAAAGCGGGTGCTGGTCAGCGAAAAAAAGTGATTTTTTGCCTGAGCCCCAGAAATTCCGTCTAGAATTCATCTCATTCCAGAGGCGCTGGGGTCGAGATGAAAATTTCGTGCCAGTGGTGTTGTTTTTGAATCTGTGACAGTTGTACGGCGTACAAACTGCTCATAATGGGATGAAACATACACTTCCTTAACTCTCTTGATTAATAGAGGCTGCTTGTGAATAAAACTGAACTCATTGAGCACATTGCTAACAATGCTGATATCTCCAAGGCTGCTGCCGCTCGTGCGCTGGAGTCCACCATTGATGCAGTGAAGAAGACCTTGAAAAAGGTGGTACAGTCTCTCTGGTAGGTTTTGGTACCTTTGCCGTTGGTAAGCGCGCTGCTCGTACCGGCCGTAACCCACGTACCGGCGCTGCGATCAAGATCAAGGCAGCCAAGGTGCCTAAGTTCCGTCCAGGCAAGGCATTGAAAGATGCGCTGAACTAATTTCGGTTATCAGGTGGGGTGCTTAGCTCAGTTGGTAGAGCGGCGCCCTTACAAGGCGTAGGTCGGCGGTTCGACCCCGTCAGCACCCACCACATTAACCAAGAAAATAAACCCCTTAGAGTGATCTAAGGGGTTTTTTCTTTGTCCATTCGCCAACTGAAATGGACGCAAAGGGCGCCTCAGCCGACCCAAAAAACGCCATTTGCCACCCGTGCGATTCCTTGAAACGGTGCAGGTCTGCATGCATGGCACCGATAAGGCTTGGCCGACTTGGGTTAAAGGGGCGGTGGAATAAGCCTGCCCACATGCATGGGGTAATCGCTGCCTTGTTGGCGATAATGCCATTGGCATCATTCGGGCAAAACGGATGCATTGGTGCGGTCCCTCCAGGCTTCTCCGAGCCGCGCGGAAGTTTCTAGGTCTCGCATCTCATATGGATGGATAGCAAGCCAAGGAATGTGGTTCTGGTGCGTTGCTGGTGTTGCCCTCAAACGCCTAGGATGGCTGGCCTGGCTGCGGTGTAGCTGATGAACCGGCATCCTGCGCCTGACGATGGCACGGCAGTGAGGGGGCGGCCGCATCGATGCCATTTCGGCCCTCTGAACCGTCAAAAATCCCGTATTCCCTAACGCGCCCCTGGCCCTCATAGGGATCAAAAACTCTTTCGCTGTACACTTGCTGTTTCGACGTTCGTGCGTTGCCAAGACGCATGTTGCACGCCCTATTTGACAGGGGGTGGGTTGTCTCCGTTGGTTGAGGCTGTATCTGATTGATTTGCAATGAGAAATCATCCATTGCAAGCCATGGGTAGGCGCTTCGGACCAGGCAGCAAGCCCGCGCCACCTAGTGAAAACCGAATAAAGGCGCGAATGAGGGTTCGCCTTTTTTTTGTCCTCAGGAAAGTTAGACGATGTTTGAAACCATCCGCAAGTACTCCAAGGTGCTGATGTATCCGCTGTTCTTGCTGATCATTCTGTCTTTTGTTTTGGTGGGAGTGAACCAGAACTACTTCACCGAAAAGAGCCCGGTGGTCGCCAAAGTCAATGGCAAAGACATTACGCAGATGGACTGGGACAATGCACACCGTGTTGCCTCGGACCGCATGCGCCAGCAAGACCCCAACATGGACGCCAAGTGGATGGATGGCCCCGAGGCCCGCTATCTGACCTTGGAGCGCATGGTGCGTGACCAGGTGATCGATGCCGCGGTGCAAAAAATGCACCTGACGGTGGACAATGCCTCGCTGGTGCGCGCGCTGCAGGAGATTCCGCAGATCGCCGCGCTGAAAAAGCCCGATGGCTCGCTCGACGTGGATGCCTACCGCGCGCTGGTGGGTGCGCAAGGCATGACGCCCGAAGGCTTTGAAGCGGAATGCGCCGCGATATCGCTGCGCGCCAGGTGCTGGGCGGTGTGTCCAACACGGCCTTTGCGACCGACGAGCAAACCAAGCTGGCGGTCGATGCGCTCTACCAGCAGCGTGAGATCCAGCTGGCCCAGTTCGCCGCCAAGGACTATGCGTCCCAGGTCAAGACCACGGATGCCGATGTGGAAGCGTTCTACAAGAGCAACCAGGAGCTGTTCCGTCAGAAGGAGCAGTCCACGATCGAATACGTGGTGCTGAACGCCGAAGCCGTCAAGGGCATGATCAAGCCCAGCGAAGACGACCTGCGCACCTACTACAAGGAGAACCTGAGCCGCTTCATGGACAAGGAGCAGCGCCGCATCAGCCACATCCTGATTGATGCGCCCGCTTCAATGTCTGCAGCGGACCGTGACAAGGCCAAGCAACGCGCCGAGGAGCTGCTCGTCCAGGCCAAGGCCAATCCTGCGCAGTTTGCCGATCTGGCCAAGAAGAACTCGCAAGACACCGGCTCGCGTGACAGCGGCGGCGATCTGGGCTGGGTCAAGCCTGGCGATATGGTCAAGCCGTTTGAAGACGCCGCCTTTGCGATGAAGTCGGGTGATATCAGCGACCTGGTGAGCACCGAGTACGGCTTCCACATCATCAAGATGGGTGAAGTGAAGACGCCTCGCAAGCCCAGCTTTGAAGAGCTGCGCGCCAAGATCGAGACCGAAGTGCTGGCCCAGCAGGTGCAGCGCAAGTACGCCGAAGTGGCCGAGACCTTCTCCAACATGGTGTTCGAGCAGTCCGACAGCCTGCAGCCCGTGGCTGAAAAGCTGGGCCTGAAGATCCAGAAAGCCGAGCATGTCACCCGCACGGCTGCGCCAGGCGCGACCGGCGCCTTGGCCAACCCGACCTTCCTGGAAGCGCTGTTCTCCAGTGATGCGTTGCAGAACAAGCGCAACACCGAAGCCATTGAAGTGGCCCCCAGCACCCTGGCCTCGGGCCGTGTGGTGGAGCACTTCGATGCCCGCATCCTGCCGTTTGAAGAAGTCAAGGCCAAGGCCCATGACCTCTTTGTGGCCCAGAAGTCTGCCGAGCTCGCGCGCCAGGATGCACAAGCCAAGCTCGAAGCCTGGAAGGCCGATGCTGCGGGCGCCAAGCTGGCGTCCCCCATCGTCGTGTCGCGCCAGGATGCCAAGGGCCAGGTGCCAGCCGTCCTCAATGCCGCCATGCATGCCAAGATCGGCGACGCCGCATCCTGGGTCGGTGTGGACCTGGGCAACGATGGCTACACCGTTGTGCGCGTGAACAAGGTCGTACCGCGCGGCGAAGACTCTGCCGAGCTGCGCCTGCGCCAAAAGCAGGAGTTTGAGCGTTACCAGGCCAATGCCGAGACCCTGGCGTACTACGAAATGCTCAAGGAGCGTTTCAAGGTACAGATCAAGGTGCCACGCCCCGCGGAAACAAAAATTTCATAAAAACGGAGATTTCATGAGAGGGGCCAAATTTCTGGCTATAATCATGTCTTCCCCAACACGGTGGCTGTAGCTCAGTTGGTAGAGTCCAGGATTGTGATTCCTGTTGTCGTGTGGTTCGAGCCCCATCAGCCACCCCAAATTGAAACCCTTGCAAGTGAATAACCTGCAAGGGTTTTTCAATTTCTGCTCGCGCCTTGCTTCCGCTGCTGGAAAGTTGCAGTTTTGCGCCATAAAGCGTTCGAGTTTGGCCTGTTCCAGGCTCCCGTGCTCACTTGGAATAGGACGATAGAAATGCATTCCACGGAATGCCCCTTCTGTCTGCTGCGTTCGGCCAGGTGCCAGCCGTGAGCTGCTCAGTAGGGCATCTCTGGCGGGGTGGGTCAGGACAAACGGATCTTCCCCGACGTTCAGGAAGGCCTGGAAGGCCAAGGCTGGGCGAAGCTGCTATGGCGGCGCGCGGGCTAAAAGGCCTGCAGGATAGGCGCCATGCGCAGCACCGATGCGGGCTGGGGTTTTCGACCAGCCCACAAACACTTCAACCGGTAGACATGGAGCGCCAGCTGAACTGTGCGGGCCATGAACAGGGATCCCCGACCAACAAAAAACCGCCCGGAGGCGGTTCACTTGGAGATTTGCACGTCAGAAGATCGTTTTGCCATCGACTGAGAGGGAGGTCATATTCTTTTTGGTGTGGCTGACCTTGCATACGTTGGTACGCCAACCTCAAGCCCAAGTCCATTGCGTAAGCGCGTGAGCTTTGTTGCGGCCCCCACACAAACACATATTCATCACCAGAGCCAACGTTGGACACCAATGGAACCTCGGCTTTCTCTGGATCCCTGGACACCTGCTTTATCGCGTGTTGGCACAAGAATATGGCTTCGTTTGCGTTGAACTCACGCGGGGTATTGCTCGTTTGCCCCCGCTCATGCAACTGATTGCGACAACGACAACGAATGTTCCGTAGAGGATGTACTTAAACGTCGACGGATTTTTGACCGTCTCTGCAGCCAAGGATGAGGCGGCTACTGATGGTGCTGCTACTGATGGCGCTGCTGGATTGCCTGCCACGGGCGCTCCGCAATGAGGACAGCTAGACGCCTGGTCGCTAATCTGCTTGCCGCATTCGTTACAGTTAATCAATGCCAAGTCATCCTGCCCTTTTTCTGCATGGGTTGTGATCGCCACGAGATGCGCCGCGTTTAACCTGAAGATTTTACGGTGGCGGGGTGACGTTCCACTGCGTGTTCGACATATCAAAAAGGAAAAACGGCCTGAGGGAGGTGAAGGGCGATCAGCAGGCATATGCGTCATCAGCGGTCGAGTTAGGGGCATGCGGAGCTCCCTGGGATGGACAGCGCTCTCCAAATGGATAGACGCACTGATGTCTATTCTCTGGCGCATTTTGCTGTGTGTGTTCGATGTTCAGCGCCCGGTGCGCTTGCCAAAGCTGCCATCGACAAATGACATGGCGGCGCCAAGCATGCGCAGCATCGCCTCATCTTCGTCGCTACCGTTCTGGCGACTCACGCCTGAGTGCTGCCGCCACCTAGCCGGTCGCAGCGGCCGCATCCCAGCCATCAAGGCGCGTTTTATGTCAGCGGGTGTGTCGTGCTGGCTGCTCGTGCCATGCCTTCTTGGCTGCAAAAGTACGTCTTGCCAGGCGATAGAGAAAATTGATACCTCGGGATATTCCCTAGCGTTTCGTGCTATCCATCCGGGTTGTAATTTATTATCAATCTATTCTTATAAATCGATTGATAATTTGTTCTAGCTACATGCTGGGATTGCGGTGCCGACCGGTGATCCGGTCGGACGGAGGAGGTGGAATATGTTGCCCGAAGTCCTTGTTTTCATCACGCACAGGGTGGTGCTTCATTCGCTGATTCTGAAAAGCGGTTACACGACCTTTGGCCGAGGCGCTGGCAATGCCATCTGCCTGGACAACCCTGCGGTCAGCCGCGACCACGGCGCCTTCTACTACCGCGCGGGCGTGCTGTCGATAGAGGACCACCACAGCATGAACGGCATCTTCGTCAATGGCATGCGCATGCGCCGCAAGGTGCTCTACTCTGGCGATTACGTCCTCATTGGCTGCTACAAGGTCTTTGTAAAGCATGGCTCTGAGCAGCCGCGCAATGCCTATGCCGGATGAGTGCGGCGCGCTGGGCTGGCGTTGGCATGCGCGAGGTCCAGCCCGGTATGCAGCTTGCATCGCGATGGCAGACCGGGTGCGCCGCATTTCCGAGTGGGCTCAGGGGTTTGCAACCGCTGCATTCCGCTGTCTGCTGCGCTGCCTACAATCGTCCCCATGCGTTTACCTCACCACCAACTCACGATGACGGTGCTGATGTCTCCGGACATGGCAAATTTCTCGGGCAATGTGCACGGCGGCGCCATTTTGCGCGAGCTCGACAACGTGGCCTACTCCTGCGCAAGCCGCTATGCGGGGCGCTATGTGGTGACCTTGAGCGTGGACCAGGTGATGTTTTTGGAGCCCATCCATGTGGGCGAGCTGGTGTCGTTCTACGCCAGCGTCAACTACACACGGAACCTCGTCGATGGAGATCGGCATCAGGTGGTGGCCGAGAACATCCGTGAGCGCAGCGTGCGCCATGTCAACAGCTGCTTTTTCACGATGGTGGCGGTGGACGACCAGCGCAAGCGGTGCCCGTGCCGCCGTTGCAGCCGGAGACCGATGATGAGAAGCGCCGCTGGGACGCAGCGCTGACGCGCAAGGAACTGCGCAAGGAGCTGGCACGCCGTTTTGCGCAGACAACGCGCCAGACCGGCTGACGCCTGGCCCCTCGGCCCGTATCGCTGCGAGGCGTTGGGCCCGGTTTTGCTGGGCGATACGCAACGGTTCCATGGAAAAAGGCAAGGGTTGAACCTTGCCTTTTTCTCTTTCCTGGTGGCAGCGCCACTGAGGGACTGCCTGCATCGGCTGGATCAGGTCCTGTCAGGTCTTGATCCGCGCCGGCTGCGCCGCTTAGCGTGCCTTGTTGGCGTCGCTGGGGCTGTCGCTGAACACGCCATCCACGCCACTTCATAGAACAGCTTGTACTCGGCCGCCACCTTGCCCTTGAAGTCGCTGGCCAGCAGGGTGGCGTCGTTGCGGTAGGCCCAGGGGTGGACAAAGAGCTTGGCCGCGTGTGCCAGCGTGACCAGGTTGGTAGGCGGCATCATTTCGCGTCGCGGTAGTCCCACTTTCCGTCGTTATTCAGGTCATCGGGCTGGCCATCGCCATTCTTGTCCAGGTAGCGGGCGGAGATGACGTAAGGCTTCCACGGCGAGATGCCGTTGGCATAGGTCTTGATCTGGGCCAGGCCGTCGGCAGTCACCATCTGGGCATAGGTGGTCGAGACGCCGGCCATCGTGAAGTCATAGGGCTGTGCATTGGGTGCCGACAGAAGGATGCTGCCGTCAGCTGCAAGCTCCGGATTGCCATTGATCATCTGCACCAGCCGAACCTGGGTTTTGGCGCGCAAGGTCTTGAGGTGGGCGACTTCCAACGAGCGCACGATCACCGGTGCCGTTTCCTGGGTGTAGCCCGCGGCGGTGAAGGCCGCCAGCAGCTTGTCTTCCATGGCCAGGCCCAGCTGGCTGTGGTAGGTGGGGTTCAAGGTCTGCAGATAGAGGCCGACGGTCTTGCGCTGGCGCTTGGCGTAGGCGATCACATCATTGAGAGACAGGATCCGGCCATTGTTGGCGCCGACCGGTGGCGTGGTGGATGCGGGCAGTTTGGCGCGCAGGCTTTGCAGCTCCACCAGGGTGAAGTCAGAGGCAAACCAGCCTTGGCGCGACTGCCCATCGATCAGGCGCAAGGTCTTGCGGTTGGCATAGACGCTGCGGCTGGAGACGTCGGTGATATCAGTGATGTCGGGCGAGGCCAGGGCGACCAATTCGCCGTCCTTGCTCATCACCAGGTCGACAGCGATGAAGTTGGCATCCTGGGCGACGGCGGCATCAAAGCTCTCGGTGGTATTGGCGGCCTTGCCATCGATGCTGCTGAGGGAAAAGCTTTGCGGTGCATTGCCGTCGAGCGTGGGATAGGGCTTGGGATTGGGGTTGGTGCCACCACCGTCGCCCGGGCCCAATTCGGTCTTGCAGGCGGTCAGTGCGGTGATCGCCAGGGCCGCGGCGCACAGGCGCCAGGTACGTTGTCTTTGCATATGCTAGGTGCTCCTCGTCTTATGGTTGGGACGTGGAGAAACAATCTGTGCATATGTAAAGATCAATTACTTTACGCTATGGATGCCCTGTCTTCCACGCTCGAATGGCTATCGTATCCGCAAATCTCGGAGAAATCTCGGTGGCCTGCTGGACCGATGGTACGGCTTGCCTGGGCCGCCAGTGCCACGCACTGCACCACATCGCCCACGACGATGATGCTGGGACTGGCCAGCTTGTCGCGGGCCATCGTGGCGGGCAAATGTGCCAGGTCGGTGATTGCATGGCGCTGCTGGGGCAGGCTGGCATGCTGCACGATGGCCACCGGCGTATCGGCAGGCAAGCCGCTGCCCAGGCCCTGGCTGATCGCCTCGGCACTGGCCACACCCATGTAGATCACCAGGGTCAGGCGTGCATCGTGCGCCGTGCGCGCCAGTTGCGCCCAATCGGGGCCTTGTCCGCCTGGCTTGGCGTGGCCCGTGATGAACACCACGCCCTGCGCATGGTCGCGGTGGGTCAAGGGGGCGCCCAGGCTGGTCAGCGCGGCGAGCCCGGCGGTCACGCCATTGATGATGCGCGGCTCGATGCCGTGGGCGCGCAAAAACTCCACCTCTTCACCGCCCCGGCCAAAGATAAAGGGGTCGCCGCCTTTGAGCCGCACCACGTTCTCACCGGCTTGCACTTCCTGCAGCATCAGGCGCTGGATGAAGGCCTGGGGCGTGCTCTGGCAGCCGCCGCGCTTGCCCACATGGACGATGCGGGCACTAGCGGGCGCCCACTGCAGCACGGCATCATTGACCAGGTCGTCCACCAACAGCACGGTGGCGCGCTGCAAAGCCTTGGCGGCAGCGATGGTGAGCAAGTCCGGGTCGCCCGGGCCGGCACCGACCAGGGTGCACTGGCCCTGGCCTGGCAATGGCGCATCAGCCGGCGGGCGTGCAGTAAGAGAGGGCAGGCTGCTGTCAGTCATGGTGGGAGGCTTGGGGAGCTGGTTGTGTTTGTTGGGCGATGGCCAGCACATGTTCCACTTGCTGGGCCAAGGCGGCGGGCACCGGCAATTGGCCGGCCAGCACGGCCTCGGTGTAGCGCGCGGTGGTGTCCGCATCGCGCTCGCTGGGCAAGCCGGGCACCTGGCTGTCGGTGCCGCTGCTGCGTGCCTGCAGCAACTGGTGCTGGCCTGCGACAAAGCCGTCGTACTGGGGGCTGCGGCGCGGGTCGGCGCAGACTTCGCCCTCCAGCCCGCGCGAGAGCAGGGCATTCGTCTGCAGCTCGGCCAAGGTGGCTTGCAGCATCGGCAGGTATTCCGGGTGCGTGTAGCTGCCCAGCAAGACGGCCGGTCCTTGCACTGGCTGCAGCAGCTTGGCAATGCTATGCCCCGGGTTGCGCAGGCCGATGAGCTGGCGCACCGCAGCAGCTTGGCCAGCGCGGGCAGCAAGGTGGCGGTGTGCACCAAGGCCACTTCCGATGCGGCAATGGTGCCAGTCTGCGCGCGGGGCACTAAACCCAGGCGCTCGAACACCGCAAAGGCCGAAATGCGGCTCGCTTCAGTCTGCATGCCATGCACCAGCACCGGCAGGCCTTCGCGCGCCAGGAGCAAGGCCAGCAGCGGGGTCAAGGTGGGCAGGCGGCGCGCGCCGTTGTAGCTGGGCAGCACCACGGTGGGCAAGGCGGCTGGGCTGTGAAAGCGGGCGATGCGCGCATGCACGGCATCCCAGAGGCCGCACATCTCTTCGGCCGTTTCCCCTTTGATGCGCATGGCAATGCAAAAGGCGCCGATTTCATAGTCGCTGACCCGGCCATCGAGTATCTGCGCCATCACATCGCTGGCCTCGACGCGGCTGAGGGCTTTGGCGCCGCGTGCGCCGCGCCCGATTTCCTTGATGTAGTGCTGTATGGCCATGGCAGTAAAAAATGCGTTCACCATTATTTTAGGTTTTATATATACGGAAGTAATAAGAAAAATCAGCCCATCCGGCATCTCGGGTATGCCGAGCCTGCGCCAGCAGATGGTTCCGGTTAACGAAGATTTGCGCCCCTGTGTATTGCACGGCCATGCTGAACGTCTACTATCTGCATTCTGTGCCACGCCCTTTGGGCTTTTGAAAGGAAAGAACATGTCCGCATCTCCCTCTATGGTCGATGAGCTCCTCGCGCAACTGCAGGGCGCACGATCCAGCAGATGGCCCAAAGCCTGGGCCAGAGCGAGGCCCAGACCGAGCAGGCCGTGCAGGCGGCCGTGCCGATGATGCTGGGCGCACTGGGCAACAACGCGCAAAGCGCGGGCGGCGCCAGTGCCTTGTTCGAAGCACTGCAGCGTGACCACGGCGCTGCAGGCGGTGCTGGCGCAGGCCCTGACCTGGGCGGGCTGCTGGGCTCGCTGTTGGGTGGTGGCGGTGGGCGCAAGCCGGTGGCATGGGCGGTTTGGGTGGCATGCTGGGCAGTGTGCTCGGTGGCGCTTTGGGCGGCGGCGCTGCTGCGGCTCGGGTGCCGGTTCCGCATCGCCTGCGGCTCTGGATGGCGCCAGCATTCTGGGCCATATCTTTGGCGGCCAGCAAGACCAGGCCTCGGCCAGTCTAGGCCAGGCCACAGGCTTGGGGGGCCAATGCCGGCAACCTGCTCAAGATGCTGGCACCGCTGGTGATGTCGTTCCTGGCGCAGCGCGTCATGTCGGGTGGCCTCAACTCCTCGCAGCTGGGCAATGCGCTGGGCCAGGAAAAAGCCCAGGTGCAGCAGCAAGGCGGCTGGGTGGCGGCTTGCTGGGCTCGCTGCTGGACCAGAATGGCGACGGCAAACTCGATGTCAGCGACCTGATGAAGATTGGTGGCTCGCTGCTGGGCGGCAAGCGCTGAGCCCATTGCCCCAAGCGGCAAACCCTGGCGGCCCGCCAGGGTAGCCCCGCCCCCGGGCGCAAAAAGCGGCCAGAGCGCCTACACTTTGGGCCCATGACTGAGCTGATATTGGGGATCGAATCCTCCTGTGATGAAACCGGCGTGGCCCTGGTGCGCACCCGTGGCCCAGGTACGGTGCCTGAGTTGCTGAGCCATGCGCTCTACAGCCAGATCGAGATGCACCGCGCCTACGGCGGTGTCGTGCCTGAGCTGGCCAGCCGCGACCATATCCGCCGCGTGCTGCCGCTCACACAAAAAGTGCTCGATGACGCGGGCTGCACGCTCGCGCAGATCGATGCGATTGCCTTTACCCGTGGCCCGGGCTCGCGGGCGCCTTGCTGGTGGGCTCAGGCGTGGCCTGCGCCATGGCTGCTGCGCTGGACAAGCGGTGCTGGGCGTGCACCACCTCGAAGGCCATTTGCTCTCGCCGTTTTTGAGCGAAGACCCGCCCGAGTTCCCCTTTGTGGCCCTGCTGGTTTCTGGGGGGCACACGCAGCTGATGCGCGTGGACGGCGTTGGCCGCTACCAGATTCTGGGCGAGACCATCGATGACGCAGCGGGCGAGGCCTTTGACAAATCGGCCAAGCTGCTGGGCCTGCCATACCCCGGCGGGCCCGAGCTGTCCCGCCTGGCGCAGGGCGGCGACCCGGAGGCCTTCAAGCTGCCGCGTCCGCTGCTGCAACAGCGGCGATTTGGATTTCTCCTTTGCTGGCCTGAAAACCGCCGTGCTGACCAGGCCAAAAAGCTCGGCGATGGCCTGGAGGCACGCAAGGCGGACTTGGCCGCATCGACCCAGGCGGCCATTTGGATGTGCTGGTGAAAAAGACCCTGAATGCGCTGAAGGAGACGGCATGCAGCGCGTGGTGGTCGCCGGCGGCGTGTGGGCCAACGGCTGCTGCGCGAGCAGCTCAACGACGCCTGCCGCAAGCGTGGCATCGCGTGCACTACCCGAGCTGCACCTGTGCACTGACAATGGCGCGATGATTGCGATGGCGGCTGCCATGCGCATCGAAGCGGGGCAACAGCAGGCGAGAAGGTCTATGCCTTTGACGTCAAGCCGCGCTGGCCGCTTGATGCCATCGTGCAGCAGCCGCCGGCTCCCGCCACTAGCGGCATAGACGGTCACTGGCGCTGGTCATGTACCGGTGACGCAATCAAAAAGGGGCCTTTTCAGGCCCCTTTTGCTCGGTGGGTGTGCTTGCGCTGATCTTATGCAATCGCCAAGGTTTGGGTCGCTGGCTGGTGGTGCCAGCACCAGGTCAGCACGCCGTTTTCCAGGCTGGCCTTGGACGCTGCGGCATCGATGCTGGCAGGCAGCTTCCAGGCGCGCTGGATGCTGCGTGGTGCGCCTTCGATGCTGGTCAGCCGCACGGTCTTGTCCTGCAGCTCAATGCGCAAGCTGTTCGCGCGACAGGCCGGGCACATCGATGCCGATGCTGAACACGGAGCCGTCTTGCTGCACGGTGTCCTGGCTCGTGGTGCCCGTGGTAGTGGCTTGCAGAAAACGCTGCAAGGCGGCATCCATCGCGGATGGGGAGACAGCGTAGGCCGAGCGGTGCATCAGAGGGGTCATGATCATTCTTCAATCCTTGTGAAACAGGGCAGCGGGTTTGCTGCTCGATGACTGATAGTTGGATGAAGAAGCCGCAATTTCAAGAGAAAATTGCTGGCTTTTATTTTGCAATGCAGGCCTTGAAAGCCTGCAGATCACGTCCATATGGATTGCCCGGCAGCGATCAAGGTGCGCTGAAATTGGCCGGGTCGGGCGTGCGCTGCTGGCGCGCCTTGCTGCGCAGATAGGCCTTGGCGCAGCCTCGGCGGTGGGAGAATTGCTGGTCTCGCTGCCGGGGCTCGCTTGTCCGTCGCTGCGGGCGCAACCGCTGCGCGCACGCGCAATCGCTGACCCAGCTCAAACCACCGACATCGCGTAAAAGCTGGACAGGTTGTAGCGCGTGATGGTGTAGAAGTTGGGCGTGCCCACCACGTACTGGGTCGCAGCGCTCGCGTTGGGCAGCTCGATCAGCGCCAGCGGGCTGTGTGCTGGTCGCTGGCGCCTGGATGCGCAGGCCCAGCGCGGCCATCTCGGCGGCGCTGAAGCTGGGTTTGATATCCGGCGCGAGCAAGGTCTCCAGCTGTGCCGGTGTGCTGTTCACCTGCACATCGTAGTAAAGCCGGCATGCCGCGTTGCCAGCCATGGGCGACAAAGTAGTTGGCCACCGAGCCGATCGCATCGGCCGTGCTGCCAAACAGGTTGATCTTGCCGTCACCATCAAAATCGACCGCGTAGTTGGACCAGCTGGTTGCATGAACTGGGGCATGCCCATGGCGCCGGCATAGCTGCCCACCCGTATCGAAGGGGTTGCTGTCAGTGAGGTAGGCCGTGGCAAGAAACTGCTCAGTTCGCCCCGGAAATACTTGGCCCGGTCGGCCGCGCGCGGGTGGCTGGCGGGATAGTCAAAGGCAGGAGGCCAGCGCATCGACCACGGTAAAGTTGCCCATCTGCTGGCCATAGATGGTCTCGACCCCGATGATGCCGACGATGTACTCAGCCGGCACCCCATAGGTCTGCTCGGCACGGGCCAGCGTGGCGGCGTTCTCGTTCCAGAAGCGCAGGCCGGCGCGTATGCGGATCGGCTCGACAAAGCGGCTGCGGTAGCCGCGCCAGTTCTTGACGCCAAGCGGGCCCCGTGCGCGGCGTCAATCAGGCGCTGCACGGTGGCGTTGAAGCGGGCTTGCTTGATGCTGGCGCGCAGCCAGGCCTCATCGATATGGCGGCGCTCGGGCGACTTCGCGGACAAAGGCTTCGGCCTCGGGCCGGTTGGCATAGCTGGATGCGGTGGGGCGGAGTCAGCGCTGGGCCTTGTTGGTCGTGTTCTTTTGTGCGTAGGCGCCCGTTGCGCACAGGCCGGCGCAAAGCAGGGCCACAGTGGTCTGAAGAATTCGGTGCATGGGGTTTTATACCTTGTTTGCCAGGGCCCGCAGGCGGACCAGGGCAGAAGTCGTATTGTTTGCGAAGCGCTGCCAGCTCGGCTTGGGCGCTGACTCGCCGGTGGCATGCGCGTAGCGCTGGCGCTCCATGGCCTTGAGCCATTGGCCAATAGGCGGGTGCCACCTCGGGTGCCTGGGCGTGCAGCATGCGGGCCAGCGCGCGTGGCGTGGCCGCATGCCCTGCGCAGCCTCGGGCAGGCCGGCCTGGCGCAGCCGTTTGCGCGCCAGGCCCAGCAGGCCACCAGGGGTTCTGTGCGCCTGCGCTGGTACTGCAGGGCCAGCACCACGATGATGGCCGCCGCCAGTACAGGCCACCCAGAATGCGCACCAGATCCATCCAGTTGGGGTTGGGACAGGCCCAGCTTGCTGAGCATGTCCATTTGCTCGCGCTGGGTGTAGCCTCAGCACCCACTGGTTCCAGCTGTTGTTGACCGCCTCCCAGACTGCGCGCATGCGCTGCAGCCGTTGATGGTGGCGGCATTGCTGACACTGAACCCCATGAAGTTGGGGGTGTTGAGGCGCTGTGCAGCCCCGACACGGCCAGGGCTCACTGCGCCGGTGGATCAAAGCGCACCCAGGCCTTGTTCTTCGCCCAGCCACACTTCAGCCCAGGCATGGGCATCGGCCTGGCGCACGGTCCAGTAGCCGTCGACGCTGTTGGCTTCGCCCCCTTGGTAGCCGTCACAATGCGCGCGGGCACGCCGGCGCTGCGCAGTGCAATCACAAAGGCGGCGGAAATATGCTCGCAAAAGCCTTCTTTGCGGTCGAACCAAACTGGTCGGCCGCCTGGCCTGTGTAGACGCCCGGGTCCAGCGTATAGGTGTAGCCGCCGCTGCGCAGCTGCCCCAGCAGGCGCTGCACCAGTTGGGCGCTGCGGTCGGGGCGCTCGCCCACCTCGGCGCTCAGCTGCGCCACCCAGGCTGGGTGCGCGGGTTTGCTGCTCGCTGGCAGCGGCGGTTGAAGGCCAGCTCGCGCTTGCCCGCCTGCATGCCAAACTGGTAGCGCGTGTGGCTCTCCACAGCGATGCGGGTCACCTCGGTGATGGGCGGTTGCTGAGCCACTGCAGATCGCCGGTGCTGTAGGCGCGGCCGCGTGGCAGCACGGGCGCCTCTCGGTCAGGTCCAAGGTCAGCAGCCAGGGCTTTTGGTGCGGCTCCAGGTCAGCTCGTAGCGCAGTGCCTCGCCTTCGGTGCGGATGTCGGCAAACATCCGGTCGTTCGGGATTGCGAAAGCTGGGCGTCGCGCGCCAGGTCGTGCCATCGAAATCGGACAGCACCGGCCCGCGCCAGTACAGCTGGTTGGCGGGGGGCGGCCGGTTTTGCGGTGTGTCGAACTTGACGCGAAACGCAATGCCCTCGTCCTGGCCAGCGATGCCACCGAGCCCACGGTCATCTCATCAGACAGGCGGTCTTGGCCGTCGGATTCTGGGGCACCCCCCCAGAGCGGCGCCATGCGCGGGAAGAGCACAAACAGCGCCAGCGTGAGTGGCGCGCCAATGGCCACCATCTTGAGCGACAGGCCCTGCAAACTTGAGCGATGGTTGCCCCACGGGCATATGCGCATGGACTAGCGCGGTGAGCAAGCCCACCAGGCCCATGGCAATGGCCAAGGCTGTCAGCAGCGATTGCGAATGCAGGAATTTGGCAATCAGCGAAAAAAGCCCAGGAAGAAAATGACCATCGCATCGCGCTTGGCACGCAGCTCCATGGTCTTGAGTGTCAGCAGCATGCTGACAGCGTGACGCCGGCATCGGCGCCAAGATGGTGCGGTAGCTGAAAACAAGGTCAGACCAACGACCAGCACCAGTAAGGCCAGCATCTGCCAGCGGCCGGGCAGCGGTTTTTGCAAAAGCGCAATGCGGCCGCGCCAGGCGAGCAAGGCATAGGCGAGCGCCGAGGCCCACAGCGGCAAGGTGGCCGTCAGCGGCAGCAGTATCCAGCCCACAACGGCCAGCAAAAAGAGGGTGTCGCGCGCCTCGCGTGGCAGGCTGGACCAGCGGCTCGCGCCTGAGGTGTGGGCAGGGTTGAAAACAGAGGGCATCGTGCTGCTCCTAGGCCAGCGGCCAGTGCGCGCAGGCAGGCCTGGGCGGTGGGCGGGGACCGCTGTCAGCGGCTTGCTCGGCATTGGCCGCTCCCAACCGCAGTCCGTAGCGCAGGCCTTGCTGGTCGGCCATCAGCACCCAGGCGGTCAGGCGCGAGAGCTGGGCCTCTCGCTCTGCCAGGCCGCAGTGGCTGGCATCGTGCCACAGGTCCTGCTGCGCCTGGTGCTGGTTGTCGCGCACGACGAAATGGCCACTGCCCGTGGCCAGCGAGGTCGCCGCTTTCTTCCAGACCACCAGCTTGAGCGGGTCGCCGCGCCGGTAGCTGCGCACGCCATCTAACTCCCCACTGCTGGCCCGCAGGCTGGTGCTGCTGCCGCTGCCGGCATCGGCCAGGCCCAAAGGCAAGGGGGGCGGGTGGGATTCGGGGCTGGGGTAGACCAGCTTTTTCAGTGGTTCTAAAGACGGTCCACATGCGAAAGACGCCGAGTGGAAAGCGGGTCTCGACCAGACACCGCAGGCAGGCTTTGGTAGCCACGCTGCTGGGCCTGCGTGCTCAGTTGCATGGGGGTGTGGCTTGGGCGGGGCGTCCACCGGCTCAGTTCATGGCCTTGGTAGTGGCGTGTGCCCAGTGCATAGCGGGCGCGCCGGCTGGGGTTGTCCAGGCGCAGATCCAGGCGCAGCGGCTGACCGGCAAATTGCGCCTCGGGGGCATGCAGCTCCAGCTGCAGACCAGCAGATTGCGGTAGCCGATACCCACCGACACCAGCGCGCGCGGTGAGCATGAAGGTCAGCAAAAAGCCCAGGTTGAGCTGAAAGTTGATGCTGGTCACAGCAGCACCAGCAAGGTGAGCGCCAGCATCCAACCGGCACGCGTGGGCAGCAGGTAAGGTTGCGGCGGCTGATGGCATGGCGGCTGGCGCTGGGCAACTGGGCCAGCCACCACTGGCGCATGCGCTGGCCAAGCCGCTGAACAGGGCGGTTGCGGGGCTGCCCTGAAGCCGCTGGGGGCGCACTCACGCTACTGCAGCGCCACGCTGTCCATCATCGCGCGCACCTGCTCGACCGCGCTGCGCCCCGAGGTGCTGACCGGCACCAGCCGGTGTGCGGTGGTCTGCGGCAGGATCGCCTGCACATCATCGGGCGCCACATAGTCGCGGCCCTGGATCAAGGCCTGCGCCTTGGCGGCCCGGATGAGGCCAATGCCCGCGCGCGGGACAGGCCTTGCACAAACCACTGGCCCGAGCGCGTGGCAGCGATCAGCGCTGCACAATAGTGGATCAGTGCATCGCTGGCGCGGCACGCTGGTCACCTCCTGCTGCAGGAACTTCAGCTCGACGGCCGAAGTGAGCGCAGGCAACTGGTTGGCGATGTCGCGGTGGCCCTGGCCGGCCAGCAGCTGGAACTCTGCCGCCTGGTCGGGGTAGCCCAGCGAGATACGCATCAAAAAGCGGTCGAGCTGGCTCTCGGCAGCGCATAGGTGCCCAGCTGGTCGAGCGGGTTCTGCGTGGCGATGACAAAGAAAGGCTGGGCAGTGGGCGCGTGGCGCCTTCGACCGTGACCTGCTTTTCTTCCATCGCCTCCAGAAGCGCGCTTTGCGTCTTGGGGCTGCGCGGTTGTTCTCGTCGGCCAGCAAAACCTGGGTGAATACGGGGCCGGGATGAAACACAAAGGCCTGCTGCTCGCGCTCATAGACCGATACGCCGATCAAGTCGCTGGGCATCAGGTCTGCAGTGAATTGCACCCGCGCAAACTGCAGCCCCAAGGTGCGGGCCAGCGCATGCGACAGCGTGGTCTTGCCCACGCCCGGTACGTCTTCAATCAGCAGATGTCCTCCCGCCAGCAAACAAGTCAGACAATCCTGAAACTGCGCCGGTTTCCCCACAATCACCGTGTTAAGCTGAGTCCAATAATTTTTGTATGGTGTGCTGTGTCTGCATACCAGCACAATAAACGACAAAGGCAGTTAAGGAGACGAAAACTGTGTCCAAGACAGGTTATTTCAGCCACCGTGACTGTTGGCTGCACGACATGGGGCCTGCCCACCCGGAATGCGCTGCACGCCTGGATGCGATTGAAGACCGCTGCTGATCACTGGGGTGGGGGATGCGTTGGGAGCGGCGCGACGCCCCAAGGCCAGCATGTCCGATCTGGAACTGGGCCATGAGCGCTGCATATCGCATCGATACGCGGCCTGTCCGAGATGGCGGCGATAACCAGGCCATTGGCGGCCCCGCAACTTGATGCTGGACACCGACACTGCCGTTCAACGGTGCCACTGGAATGCCGCATTGCGCGCCTGGTGGCGCGGCTCTGGCTGCGACCGATGCCGTCATCAGCGGCGAGATGGAAAACGCCTTTTGCGCCGTGCGCCCGCCGGGCCACCATGCCACGCGCAAGCAGGCCATGGGCTTTTGTTTTTTCAACAATGTCGCGGTGGCTGCCAAGTATGCGCTGATGCGCCACCAGCTCAAGCGCGTGGCGATTGTCGACTTTGATGTGCACACGGCAATGGCACCGAAGAATCTGCGCAGGCGACCCGCACATTTGATGGTGGGCATATTCCAGCACCCCTTCTACCCGCATTCGGGCGACAAGGACCCGGCGGCCAATATGCTCAATGGCCGGTGCCGGCATACACAAAGGGCATGGACATCCGCGAGATTGTCGAGACCTACTGGATCCGCGCCTCGAAGAGTTCAAGCCCGAATGGTCTTCATCAGCGCCGGCTTTGATGCCCTCGCGAAGACGACATGGGCCAGCTGGGCATGGTCGAGGCCGACAACGCTGGATCACCCACCGCATCAAGGACATTGCACGGCGCTTTAGCAAAGGCCGCATCGTCTCCTTCTGGAAGGCGGCTATGTGATGACGCCGCTGGCAGCCAGTGTGGAAGCCCAATCCGCGTGCTCGCCGATTCTGTAAACCACCTTTGAGGACCCGGACCCATGACGGACAGCAACTTGCTTGTGCACAGCCGCGATGCGCGCGGTGTGGTGACCTTGTGCATGAATGATGCGGCGCGCTTCAATGCGCTGGGCGATGAGATGCTGGCGGCCTTGCGCGCCGCGCTGGCGGCCATTGCGCAGGATCCATCGGTGCGGCTGGTGGTGCTGGCCGCGCAGGGCCGGGCCTTTTGCGCGGGCCACAACCCTCAAGGACATGGCTGCCCACCCGGACCGCGCCTGGTACCAGGACCTGTTCACCGCTGCAGCCAGGTGATGATGGCGATCAGAAGCTGCCGGTGCCCGTGATCGCACGTGTGCAGGCATGGCGACTGCAGCCGGCTGCCAGTTGGTGGCGCAGTGTGACATGGCCGTTGCCAGCAGCGAGGCGAGCTTTGCCACCAGCGGCATCCAGTACGGCCTGTTCTGCGCCACGAAGCGTGCCCCTGGTGCGCAACATGCCCTCAAGCAGGCGATGGAGATGCTGCTGACGGGCGAATTCATCAGTGCCGAGCAGGCGCTGGCCCAGGGCCTGGTCAACCGGGTGGCCGCGCCCGAGCAGCTCGATGCCGAGCTGGAAAAGCTGGTCGCGGCCATTGTCAGCAAACCCGCTGCGGCCGTGCGCATGGGCAAGGCCCTCGTCTACCAGCAGCGCGAGCTGGGCATCGAAGCGGCCTACCAGGGCGAGCCAGTGCATGGCCTCCAACATGATGGACAGCAACGCGCAGGAAGGCGCGCAGGCCTTTGCGCAAAAGCGCAAGCCGGTCTGGTCCTGAATCCCGCGCGCATCCGGCAGGCCAAGTCCGTCTAGGATGTCGGCCGGTCCTACAAACGCCAGCGCGCCATCGGTGATAGGGTACGAAACCAGCATATGCTCGCGCCTATGCTTTTTTTTTGACTCTATGAGACCGGCGCATGGATATCTTTGATCGTTTACTACAGGACTTTGAACAGGCCAGCACCTGGCAGGAGCTGGCTGTTCTCAGTGATTTGCCTGGGCCTGGCCTGGTTGCTCACGCGCAGCTTTTAACCGCCACCGCGACGATGGCAAGCCTTCATCTGGTTTGGCAAGACGGCCTGGGGCGGGGCGCTGTTTTCCGCTGATGGCATTTGCTGATGACGGCCGCTGCCCGCATGGTGGTGGAGCATTACCAGCCGGTGTTTTTGCTGGGCTGGCGGTGCAGATTTTGCTGTCGCTGGCGGTGATTCGCCTGGTGGCCCGGGTGCTGGCCAAGGACCTTTCCCAACTCCACCTTGGTGCGCCTGATCGAGCGCATTTTCTCGTGGCTGGCCTGGGGTGTGGGCGGTGTGGGCATCCTGGGTGTGCTGCCGCAGGTGATGGCCCAGCTCGATGCCGTGCAGTTCGCCTTTGGCAAGACGTCGATATCGGTGCTGGAGCTGTTCCAGGGGCGATATCGGTGGGCATGGTGATGTTGGTGGTGCTGTGGATTTCGACCACCTTCGAGCAGCGCGTGATCGATGACATGGTCAAGGACCTGTCGATGCGCAAGATGGCCGTCAACCTCACGCGCATGCTGCTGATCACGGTCGGCCTGTGGTGGCGCTGTCACTGGTCGGGGTCGATCTGACGGCGCTGTCGGTGCTGGGCGGTGCCTTCGGGTCGGCCTGGGCTTTGGCATGCAGAAGATCGCCTCCAACTATGTCAGCGGCTTTTTGGTGCTGATCGAGCGCGCCTTGCGCATTGGCGACAACGTGCGCGTTGACGGTTTTTGAAGGCCGCATCACTGACATCCGCACGCGCTACACGGTGATTCGCGCATCCAACGGCGCGAATCGATTGTCCCCAATGAGACCTTGATCACCCAGCGGGTGGAAAACCTCACCGATGCCGACCAGAAGTTCAATCTGACCACCCAGATTGTCGTGGGCGCAGACAGCGATGTCGCGCAGGTGCGCGAGGTCTTGAAGAGCGCAGCACTGGCGCAGGCCCGGGTGCTGGAAAAGCCCGAGCCCTCGGTGTTTCTGGTGAATTTCGCGCCCGACGGGCTGGAGTTCAGCCTGAGCTTTTACATCAACGATCCGATGAACG
>NZ_JBHRUZ010000034.1:0-24583 GCF_042647185.1 Comamonas sp. JC664 | reverse complement strand
GCAGCGTGCTGGCCCCTCTTGATGCCGCAGGCTCGCATCGCCCAAATGCAGGCGCACGGGTAGCGCCGATGGCCTACCATTCGGTGGCCTTGTGATGAAGTTGATGCGGTAATGGCTGACGGAGCGGGAATGCAATGGGGTGGTTGGTGGATGGCGCTGGTGGTGTTTTTGCCGCCATCGCGCAGAACGGCGCGCAATGCGGCGCAGCGCTCGCTGACCGCCGATCTGGTGCACCTGGCCCGCCACCTTGTGCGTTTTCTCTACGGCCTGCCGCTGGCTGCGCTGGCGCTGGTGCTGCTCTACACCTTGCCCGCCAAGGCGCCTGAATTGCGCATTGGACTGGCGCCTATTTTGGCTGGCTGGCGCTGGCGCGTTCTTCCAGATCGCCGCCACTGGCGCCTTGCTGCTGGCGATGCAGCAGCGCATTTTGGCCGTCGCCGTCACGCTGTCCAAGACAGAGGTGCTCAGGTGGCGCTGTTTTGGCGCGGTCTTTCTGGCGAGCTGCCCACCTACTGGGCGCTGGCAGCGATGGCCATTGCCACCATTGGCGTGGCGCTGCTGTCCTTGCCGCCGCGCCAGATCGGCGCAAAGCTCGACTGGCGCAGCAAGGCTGCGATGTATGGCCTGAATCTGCGGCGCCTGCTTTGCGATTGCGACAGTGGGCTTTCGCGGTGCGGCGCTGGCGCTCAATGCGCCCAGCGCGCTGCGTCGGCGCCTGGGGCGTGTTCATGTGCGCAGGCATGCAGACCTTGGCGATGGGCGCCTGGGTTTGTCTGGCGTGACCGCAGCGTGCTGGTCCGCATTGCCCAGGCCTGGCGCGTGTCGCTGTTGGCGGGCTGCATGGGCAGTGCAGCATCGCTCGCCTGGTTCCGCGCGTACGCGCTGCAAAGCGCCGCGTCGGTACGCACCCTGGGCATGGTCGAGGTGGTGTTCAGCTACCTGGTCTCGCGCCGGGTGCTCAAGGAGCAGCTGCGCCGCACTGAGAAATGGGGCATTGCGCGATGCTGGTCGGTATAGTGGTGATCTGCACCCAGCTTTAGCCAATGGTGGTGGTGCGGGCGGTGGAAATTTCAGCGCCCGCTCTGACATCAGAGGGTCTCGCAGCGGCGCATCATGGTCTGCATTGCTACACGGGACCATCCAATGACAACACCCTCCGTGCCAGAACTGGCCATCGGCCGCCCAGACTTCGGCCAATATACCCCTCACCCATTACAGCCCGAAGAAAAGCGCCACCGCATTTCTCTATCATGGCGGCCTCGTCGGGCAACCTGGTCGAATGGTTTGACTTCTAGTCTATGCGTTCTCGGCATCTACTTTGCCGCCGCTTCTTCCCTAAGGGTGATCCCACCGTACAGCTGCTCAACACCCCGGGTGTTTTGCCGCCGGCTTTTTGATGCGCCCCATCGGCGGCTGGCTGTTTGGCCGCATTGCCGACAAGTACGGCCGCAAGAAGTCGATGCTGATCTCGGTGACCATGATGTGCGCGGCTCCCTGGTGATTGCCTGCCTGCCCACCTATGCGCAGATTGGGGCATGGGCGCCGTTTTTTGCTGCTGATGTGCCGCTTGTTCCAGGGCCTGTCGTGGGCGGTGAATAATGGCACGACAGCCACCTTATGAGCGAAGTGGCGCTCAAGGCCAGCGCGGCTTTTTCTCGTCGTTCCAGTATGTGACCCTGATCGGCGGCCAGCTGCTGGCCGTGCTGCTGATGTGATTTTGGAAGCGGTACTGACGGACGCCGAGCTGCGTGCCTGGGGCTGGCGCATTCCATTTGTAGTGGGCGCTGCGGCGGCCGTTTGTGGCCATGCTGCTGCGCCGGACTCTGCATGAAACCCAGTCCACCGAGGCGATGCAGAACAAGGAAAACCGCACCCTGGCCAACTTGTTCAAGCACCACTGGCGCGCCTTTGTCACCTGCTGGGCTATACGGCCGGCGGCTCGCTGATCTTCTACAACCTTCACCACCTATATGCAGAAAGTACCTGGTCAACAGCGGGGCCTGCCGATCAAGAACCGCCAGTTACGTGATGACCGTGTGCCTGTTTGTGTACATGTGGCATGCAGCCGCTGTTTGGCGCGCTGTCCCGACCGCATTGGCCGGCGCACCAGCATGATGCTGTTTGGTGCGCTGGTGCGCTGGGCACCGTGCCGATTCTGACACACAATGCACCAGGCCTCGTCGCCGGTCACGGCTGGCCTGCTGATCCTGGTGGCGCTGGCGATTGTGAGCTTCTACACCTCGATCTCGGGCATCGTCAAAGCGGAGATGTTTCCGCCCGAGGTGCGCGCGCTGGGCGTGGGCCTGGCCTATGCGGTGGCCAATGCCATTTTTTGGTGGCTCGGCCGAGTTTGTCGCGCTGGCGCTGAGAACGCCGGCCATGAAAATGCCTTCTTCTGGTATGTGTCGGTGATGATGGTGATTGCCTTTTTGTTTCAGCCTGCGCCTGCCCAAGCAGGCCGCCTATTTGCACCACGACCACTGACCGCCCGCAGCAGCCGGCTCGGCAGCCTCCGCTGCCGGTTTTGCGCGACTGGCGGCTGCAAGCCGCGCCGCGCTGGGAGACAATAGCCGGTGTGCTCCTCCCCCTCGCCAATCGCCTGATTGTTCCTGCCGCCGCGCCGCCGCATTGCGCATCTGGACAGGATGCCTTCTATGCCTCGCCGAGCTGCTGCGCTACCCGCAGCTCAAGGGGCTGCCCGTCATCATCGGCGGGGGCCGCCGGGCAGAAGATGAGGCGCTGAAAGCGCGCTATGGGCGAGCGCCTGGACGAGATCCCGCCCGAGGCCTTTCCTCAGCTCAAAGACTATGTGGGCCGGGCGTGATCACGACGGCCACCTACCCGGCGCGCGCCTTTGGCGTGGGCTCGGCCATGGGCATGATGAAGCGGCCAAGCTCTTCCCGCCAGGCTATTCTGCTGCCGGTGGACTTTGCGCGCTACCGGCATTTTCTCGCGCCAGTTCAAGGCCATCATCACCGCGATGGCGCCTCAGATGGAGGACCGGGGCGTGGACGAGGTCTATATCGACTTCACCCATGTCGAAGGCGGCCAGGAAGACCATGGCCGCAGCCTGGCGTTGCGCATGCAGGCGGCCATTCATGCGGCCACCGGCTGACCTGCTCGGTCGGGTTTGCCCCCAACAAGCAGCTGGCCAAGATGGCCAGCGAATTCAACAAGCCCAAAGGCGTGTCCATTGTGCTCGAGAGCGATCTGCAAACGATGATCTGGCCGCTGGCCTGCCGCAAGATCAATGGCGTGGGCCCCAAGGCCGATGCCAAGCTGCAGGCACTGGGCATTACACAATGGGCGATCTGGCCGCCAAGGACCTTGCCCTGGTTGGTGGCACACTTTGGCCGCAGCTACGGCGCCTGGCTGCATGCATCGAGCTGGGGCGGGACAGCCGGCCCGTGGTGACCGAGAGCGAGCCGGTATCGATGAGCCGCGAGACCACGTTTGACCGCGACCTGCATGCGGTGCGCGACAAGGCCGAGCTCGGCGCGATCTTTACCGAGCTGTGCCAGATGGTGGCGGCTGACCTGCAGCGAAAGGCTATGTGGGGCGCACGATTGGCATCAAGCTGCGCTACCCGACTTTCGCATCGCCACGCGCGACCACAGCCTGCCGCTCTACACCCAGGATGCCGCTGCCATCCGGCATGCGGCGGCCAGTGCTTGAAGCGCGCGCCATTGGACCAGCGCCTGCGGCTCCTGGGGGTGCGGGTGGGTGGGCTGCTGCCGCTGGAGCAGGCCTTGGCGCAAGGCTGGTGGGCGACTGGCAGGCCATGCGCCAGGCATTGCGCCAGGCCCCAAAGCCGCCCGGCCATAGCCGAGCACAAGGCCGACCCCTACAACCTTGCCGCTGTTCGGCGATCTGGACTGATTACTGCGTGCGGTGCGGATAATGGCCGGCAGGGCCATCGGCTGGCTGGTGCGCAGCGGTTGATGTCCAGGCATCTCCCCGGCGCGTGTAACGGGCATAGACCGTCAGGCGGATCGGCTTGCAGTGCTTCCAGATATCGACAAACATGCGCTCGACACAACTGCTCATGGAATTCGTTGTGGTTGCGAAAGCTCACGATGTACTGCAGCAGGCGTTCCTGGTCGATCGCCGGCCGGTATAGCTGATGCGCACGCTGCCCCAGTCGGGCTGGCCGGTGACCAGGCAGTTGCTCTTGAGCAGGCGGCTGCTGAGCGTCTCGGTGACAGGCGCCTCATCAAAGGCGGCGCGCAGCAGCTGGGGTTGGGGCTGGTAGTGCTCGCAGTCGATGTCCAGCCGGTCCAGGTTCAGGCCGTCGAGCTCTTGCAGCGGCAGGGTGTCGAACACCTCCGGGTCGATCATCTGCACGCCGACGGAGCCTGTAGGGCGCGCCGCGCCATACGGCTTCGCTGATATCGGCGAGCAGCTTGGCGCGTACCTCATCGACTGAGCAAAGCGGCTGTGTTGAAGCTGTTGAGGTAGAGCTTGAAGGACTTGCTCTCGACGATATTGGGCGTCTCGCAAGGGATGGTGAAGCTCACCAGGGCCACCTGGGGCTTGCCGCGCAGGTTGAGCCAGGAGACCTCATAGGCCGTCCACAGGTCGGCGCCAAAAAAGGGCAGCTTGTCGCTTGCAGGCCAATCTCGTCGCGCTTGGCCTGGCGCGGCAGCGGAAAGAGCAAGGTGGGGTCGTACTGGTCGATGTATGCGGAGCGCTGGCCAGGGCGATTGCTCGGCGAAGGGAGACGGTCATGCTGTGGAAACAAAAAGCGGCCGCTGCCGGCGCGGGGGCCCGGCGGCGGCAGCGGTTTTACTTGAATCGCCCTCGCGCACCACTGGTGCGATCCATTTCTCGCCGGCAATCACCGGTGAGCCGCCATGCAGCTTTTGGTTGCGGGGTCGGGCGCGGGTAGCTGAAGAACACCGCATTGCCCCGCGGCGCGGCGCCACTTCCAGCCCCACATCGGGGAAGCTGGTGCCGCCGCCGGCTTGCGGGTTGTTCAGTAGATCACCAAGGTGCCAGGCGCTGGCCGCCACGCTTCAAAATCGTCGGCGTGCCCGGCTGGGTCGGGTCGAATAGTCGTAGTGCGGCTTGTACTCGGCGCCAGGCCGGTAGTGCAGCACCTGCAGCCCTCGCCATGGTTTTCCGGCCAGTTGACCAGCTTGGCGATGCGGCGCTCCAGCGCGGCGACGGCGGGCGACTCCTCGCGCTGGAAGAACATGCCGTCGCTGGTGCGGTCGGCATTGACTTCTTCGCCACCGGTCTGGGTCTCAACGGTCAGCGAGCGCTGCATGCGCGGCTCCGGCCGCAGCGATGATGGCGTCGCACTCCTCGTCGGCAGCAGATTGCCGAATACGACGACGCGCTGGTGCGCAGGGCCAGCAACACCTGACCTCGCGTCACCGACATCGATGGGGAGGGCGATTGCCCAGGTGGGCTCGGGCAGGGGACGGGACAGGGCAGTGGCAGGGAGGCCGCCGCAGCGGCGGTGTCCTTGCTCGCCTGCAACTGCGCGAGGTGCTCGGTCAGCACCGATTCCATCGCGGACTCGGCGACATCGGCGTTCCAGCCGGCATCGCACATGGCTTTGAAGACGCGGTCGGCGCTGACGCCGGCGCTGGCCTGATCAATGATCCAGGCGCGCAGTTCCGGGGTGAGGGGTTGCGAGGCTGTCATCAGATTCCTTTCGCGGCCCATTGTGCATCAAAGTCGCATCAATCGACTTTGCGCCCTGAACACGAAATGGTCTTCACTCGAGGCCTCGGGCGCGAAGGCATAACCGGCGGTGCTGAACTTCTTCAGGCCGCCGGCGTCTTGGTCTGGTGCTCGATGGCGTAGCGCGCCATCAGGCCGCGTGCCTTCTTGGCAAAGAAGCTGATGATCTTGTACTGGCCGTTCTTGTAGTCTTCAAAGCTGCAGTCGATGACGCGGGCGCGCAGCACCTTGCGGTCGACCGATTTGAAGTACTCCTTGCGAGGCCAGTGACGACCACGGGCTTGTCTTCGTCCGCCTGCTGCGCATTGAGGTAGTCCGGCGATCCTGCGTGCCCCAGAAGTGGTAGAGGTTTGCTGCCCTGGTCGGTCGCCAGGCGCGTGCCCATCTCAGCCGTAGGGCTGCATCAGGTCGAGCGGGCGCAGCACGCCGTAGAGGCCGCTGAGCATGCACAGGTGGGACTGCGCCCAGTCGAGCTGCTTGGCGCTCAAGGTGGGGGCCTGCAGGCCGTCGTAGACATCGCCGTTGAAAGCCATGATGCCTGGCGCGCGTTCTTGCTGCTGAATTTGGGCGACCAGCCTCATAGCGGGCCACATTCAGCGCAGCGAGCTTGTCGCTGATGTCCATCAGGCTGGCAATCTGCTGGGGCGACTGCGTGCGCAGCACTGCGATCAAGGCCTTGGACTGGGGAATGAACTGGGGCTGCGTGCTGGCGAGGCCCGCAGGCAGCGGGGTTTCATAGTCCAGAGATTTGGCGGCGAGAGCAGAAACAGCATCAGGGGCTCCATCAATGAAACAGGCCGGATCGCTCCGGCCTGAGGGTTGCGGGGTCAGCGCTTTTAAGCGGATTCGCGCTCAAAAGGCAGCACCAGGTCGGTCAGATCCTTGCGCGTCTCGACAAGGATCAGCGGGCCCTGGTCGATCTGCACCACGGGCTGGCGCTCACGCGGGACATGCACGGGCTTGGGGCTCGGCCGCAATGGCCGCTTGCACGGCTGCGATCTTGTCGGCATCGGAGTTATCCATTGCAGACCTGCGGTGCTGGCGATCTGGTGCAGTGCATCCAGGGGCAGCGCGTAGCTGGCAATCGCTGGCAGACCGGCCTTGGCAGGCGCTGCAGCGGCAGGCGCAGGGGCTGGGGCGCGACCGTGCTGCTGCGACAGGCGCCACAGGTGCAGCAGGCGCATCAGACACTGCGGGGGCTGCTGGAGCCACTGCGGGAGCAGCTTGCTGAGCGGCAACCGGTACCTCGCCCTGGCCACAGGCGCAGGAGCTGCTGCCCCATCGGCCACCGCAGGCGCCGGGGTATCTGCCGATGCCGCGGCAGGCGCTGCGTTGAAGTAGCTGCGGCGGGGTGCCTCGTCGCCATCTTGCGACACGCTGGAGGAGGCCGGGACGACATCGGCGCCAAAGCCGAGTCGGCGGCGGCGTTGTCGCCTTCGGCCTGCTCCGTCGCGGCCATTGCGCTCGCGCTCACCACGGTTGCGGCGGTCGCGGCCATAGCGGTCACGCGAGCGGCGCTCACGGCGTCAGGCGTTGCGCCATCTGCATCGGCGGCTGGGGCCGTCCTGGTTGCCGTCTCCAGGTCCAGCGATGGCAGCGAGGCAATCACCGCATCGGCGTTGATCGGCGCCGGTGCCACGGCGTTGAGGGGCTGGGCCGCCTCGTCACCGTTGTTGCGGCGGTCCTGGCGCTCACCACGTCAGCACCACGGTCACGGCGCCTTTACGCGGCTCGCGGGGAGCGCGCTCGGGGCGGGGGCGCGTTCCTGGCGCTCGCCATTGCTGCGGCGTTGTCGCCGGCTTGCGGGTTCAGCGGGGCGTCGTCACGGCGGTTGCGCTCCTGGCGGTCACCGGCTCACCACGGCGGTTGCGGCTTCCTGGTCGCCACCACGGGGCTGCGGCTGCCATCGGCTGCGCCGTTGTTGCCGCGGCCATTGCGCTCGCCGCGTTGTTCGCCTTCGGCGCGCTCGCCACGGGCGGGGCGGTTGCCATCCTTGCGCTCACCGCGGTCGCCGCGCTCTGCACGTCCACCCGGCCGCCACGGTTGTTGGCGTTGCGGCCATCGCGGTTTTCACGGCGGCCTCGCCAGCAGGTGCTGCTGCGGGTGCAGGCACGGGCGCTGGTGCGGGCTCAGGGCCATGCCGAAAAAGCGCTTGAGCCAGGCGAAGAAGCCCTTTTGCGGGGCAGCCACCGGTGCGGCAGCAGGCGCTGCGGCGGGGGTGCCAGCGGCTTGCCGTTGTGCGGGCTGGCCGTACGGGCAGCGGGCGCCGGGCGTGGCTCGGCAATCGGTGCCGGTGCATCGGGCAGCACGCCCTTGATGACGGGGTCTGCTTGTTGGTCGGCTCTTGCGAGCGGCGGGTAAAGCCCAGGCTTTCCTCTTCCGGGGTCGGCCAGCTTGTAGCTCGCTTCCATCGAGTCCAGACGCGGGTCGTCGTGCTTCATGCGCTCGAGCTTGTAGTGCGGGGTCTCCAGTGCCTGTTGGGCACCATGGTGACGGACACGCGCTGCTTGAGCTCGATCTTCTGGATTTCGGTGCGCTTTTCGTTGAGCAGGAAGGAGGCGACTTCGACAAGCACCTGGCAGTTCACCGCTGCCGTGTTGTCCTTCATCGACTCTTCCTGGATGATGCGCCAGGATCTGCAGCGCCGAGCTTCCGCATCGCGGATGTGGCCGGAGCCGCCGCGCGTGGGCAGTTGATGTGGGCGCCTTCGCTCAGCGCGGCTTGAGGCGCTGGCGGCTCATCTCCATCAGGGCCCGAACTTGCTGATGGTGCCGAACTGCACGCGGGCGCGGTCCTGGCGCAGCGCGTCACGCAGGCGGCTTTCCACATCGCGGCGGTTCTTCGACTCTTCCATGTCGATGAAGTCGATCACGATCAGGCCACCCAGGTCGCGCAGGCGCATCTGGCGGGCCACTTCGGTCAGCGGCTTCCAGGTTGGTGCGGGTGGCGGTTTCCTCGATATCACCGCCCTTGATGGCGCGGTGCCGAGTTCACGTCGATGGAGACCAGCGCTGCGGGTGGTCGATCACGAAGGCGCCGCCCGATGGCAGCGTCACGGTGCGCGAGTAGGCCGACTCGATCTGGTGCTCGATCTGGAAGCGGCTGAGCAGCGGGCGCGTCATCGCGGTAGCGCTTGACGCGGGCAGCGTGCTCAGGCATCACATGGGCCATGAACTGCTGGCTTGTTCATAAAATTGTCACGGTGTCGATCAGGAGTCGCCGATGTCATTGTGGAAATAGTCGCGGATCGCACGGATCACCAGGCTCGATTCCTGGTAGATCAGGAAGGCGCCCTTTGCCCGACTTGGCTGCGCCGTCCGATGGCGCCCCAGAGCTTGAGCATGTAGTTCAGGTCCCATTGTACAGCTCAGGGCGCGCTGCGGCCAATGCCGGCCGTGCGCGCGATGATGGACATGCCCTTGGGGTATTCGAGCTGGTCCATGGCCTCCTTGAGCTCGGCGCGCTCGTCGCCTCGATGCGGGGGCGCGAGACACCACCACCCCGGGGGTTGTTGGGCATCAAGCACCACATAGCGACCTGCCAGCGAGATGAAGGTGGTCAGGGCCGCGCCCCTTGTTGCCACGCTCTTCCTTCTCGACCTGAACGATCAGCTCCTGCCTTCCTTGATCACATCATTGTGCGGGCCTGGCTGGGGGAGACGCCTTCGGCGAAATACTGCTTGGAGATTTCCTTGAAGGGCAGAAAGCCGTGGCGGTCTTCGCCGTAGTCGACAAAGCAGGCTTCCAGGGAGGGCTCGACCCGGTACAACGGCTTTGTAGATATTGCTTTGCGTTGTCGCGGCCTTCGATTTCAATTTCGTAGTCCAGCAGCTTTTGGCCATCAACAATGGCGAGGCGGCGCTCTTCAGCTTGCGTGGCGTTGATCAGCATCGTTTCATGATGCGCGTCCTTCGTAATGCGGGACAGGCTGCCTTTGTCAGTCAGGCACCTGTCTCCAATCCCAACAATAAACAGGCTCTTACTGGAGCCACAGATGCCGGGACAGACGCAGAGAACGAAAGAATTCACAGAGCGTGTCATGTTTGCTGGTAATACTTATGTCAGCACAGGGGATCTAGGCACTGCGGGAGAGGGCATGTAAATAAGCAGCCAGCCAGCGCTGGGCTGCCTCGGCTGGGATATTTGCCCTGAGAACATGCGCACAGCGGGCACAGCAAGACGCACTGGCGCCAGCTGCTGCTGTGCCAGAGAGTTGCCATCCAACCCACAAAATCAACATGTTTGGTGTGAAGACGATCAGCTGGCGGGGCCTGGTTGCAGGCCTTGCGACAGCTGTCGCCAAAAATCTGTTTTTTCGTTGTTTTCAATGTGTCTGTCCGCCTGATTCACTTGGCGTCCCCTGCCAATCTTTTGGTAAGCAGGTGGGGCGGCAAGGCGATCAGGCCAGACATCGACCGGCCTGTGCGGGTACTGGTGGGTGAATTAAACTGCTCACCGGTAAACCAATAACTCTATCGCGCAGGTGAAACATATTATAGGGGGCAAACCGGGCGAGCCCCGTAGTCCACAAGCACCCCCAGTGGCTGGAAAGGCTGGTCGAGGTCCACCCCGACGACGCAGGCCAGCGCCTGGACAATTTTCTGATGCGCCACCTCAAGGGCGTACCCAAGACCCATGTCTACCGCATCATCCGCCAGGGTGAAGTCCGTATCAACAAGGGCCGCGCGACAGCGGACACTCGCGTCCAGCCCGGCGATGTGGTGCGGATTCCGCCGGTGCGCGTCGCAGCAAAACCGACGAAGCCGAGCGCGCGGTGCCAGCTAGGGAGTTTCCCTTGTTGCTACGATGACGATGTCATGCTGGCGATCAACAAACCCGCAGGCGTGGCCCGTGCATGGGGGCTCGGGCGTCAGCTTTGGCGTGATCGAGCAGCTGCGCCGCGCCCACCCCGATGGCCCGCTTTCTGGAGCTGGTGCACGGCTCGACCGCGAAACCTCGGGCATCCTGCTGGTGGCCAAGAAGCGCTCGGCGCTTGACACCATCTGCAGGACCAGTTCCGCGAGCGGGGAGACCGCAAGACCTACCTGGCCTGGTCATCGGCGAATGGACGCCAACAAAGAAGGTGATCGACACCCCCCTGCGCAAATACCTGCTGCCCGATGGCGAGCGCCGCGTGCGCGCCACCACGGCCGATGACCCGATGGGCATGCGCTCGGTCTCGCTGTCAAGGTGCAACAGGTGTTGCGGCCCGCAACCAGCTGGGCCTGCCAGCGATGAGCCTGCTGGAGGTGACCATCAAGAACCGGCCGCACCCACCAGATCCGCGTGCACCTGGCCAGCAGCGCCATTGCGATTGCCGGCGATGAGAAATATGGCGACTTCGATCTGACAAGCGCCTGGCCAAACATGGCCTCAAGCGCATGTTCCTGCACGCCTGGCGCCTGCAGTTTCAACCACCCGCAGACGGCAGAGCGCGTGCAACTGGGCGCCGAGCTGCCGCTGGAGCTGGCAGACTTTGTGGCGGCGGCCTCGGCGGCCGATGGATCAGTTTTGTGACAGATATAGAAAGAGAACCCCATGGCCCGCCAATTTGACCTGATTGGCCTTGACTGGGATGGCACCCTGTTTGACTCGACCGCGGCCATTGCGCTATCGATCCAGGATGCGGTGCGGGATGGTGGTGGCACGGTGCCCAGCCTGGCGATGCCAAGTTGTGAATCGGCATGAGCCTGCAAAGCGCGCTGCGCCATGCCGCGCCCGATGTGCCGAGGACCAGATGTGGCGCTGACCAACCGCTACCGGCTGCATTTCCTCAAGCGCCAGGAGCAGGTGACCTTGTTTGACGGCGTGCTGGAGCTGCTCGACCAGCTGACCGCCAGCGCCACCTGCTGGCCATTGCCACCGGCAAGAACCGCCGGGGCTGGACCGTGTGCTGGATACGACCTTGCTCAAGGGGCGCTTCCATGCGACGCGCACCTCGGACTAGACGGCTGGCAAGCCCATCCGCTGATGCTGCAGGAGCTGATGGCCGAGCTGGATGTGGCGCCCGAGCGTCTGCTGATGGTGGGGAGACACCACGCATGACCTGCAAATGGCCGTCAATGCCGGCTGCGCAGCGTGGGAGTGAGCTTACCGGCGCCCACCACCATGTGGGTTTTGAGGCCTTCAACCCCTTGTATGTGGCCCATACCGTTTGCTGAACTGCAACAGTGGATGGCGGATCATGCCTAGCTATGGTGCAATTACTGTCTGTATGTCAGTCAGATGAACCTCGGTGAACAGGTGCGGTGATGGCGGAAGTACCGCGCAGATGATTGCCTTGTTGCCAGAGCGATGCGCTGCTGCACGGTGGCGCGCGGTGGCCTTTGATTGGGTCTATGCCGGTCAGACCTGCCAGGCGCCTTTGCCATCCGCTACCACGCGGGAGTCCATGCCTATCTGAACCGATGCACCCATGTGGCGATGGAGATGGACTACCAGCCGGGGCGGTTTTTCGACGACACAGGTAATTGGTTGCTCTGCGCCACCCATGGCGCCGCCTATGTGCCCGATACTGGAGCCTGTGCCGGCGGTCCCTGTGTGGCGGTTTGGTCAAGGGTTGCGCTGAGTGAGAGTGATGGCGTGGTCTATTGCACACGGTAAACCGTCTCCAACCTCTTGATTTTTAAGATGAACCCCATGGACAACAACCCTCAGCACAATCCGCCGCCGGCGCCCGACCTGTGGGGGCAGACGGCCGCAGCGGCGCCTGCCGCTGCCGCAGCACCCAGCCCGGGCTGGGAGCGCTCGGTGCTGGAGCGCCTGCCTTTGACACGCTCAAGGAGTCAGCGCGCAGCGCGCCGCTGGAAGATTTTCTTTCGCCTGGTCTGGCTGGGCTTGGTGGTTGCGTTGTCAGCTACCTGTTTGGCTCGGACGGATCGGCCGCCAAGACCTCGACCGAGCACACGGCTGTGGTCGAGCTCAAGGGGAGATCGCCTCCGGCGCGGACGCCAGTGCGAATTTGTTGATTGCGGCCCTGCGCACCGCTTTTGAGGATGACGGCGCCAAGGCCGTGGTGCTGCTGATCAACTCGCCCGGTGGCAGCCCCGTGCAGGCGGGCATGATCAATGACGAGATCGTGCGCCTCAAGGCCAGTACAAGAAGCCGATGTATGCGGTGGTCGAGGAGTCCTGCGCCTCTGCGCGTATTACATTTGCCTCTGCGGCTGACAGCATCTATGTCGACAAGGCCAGGATCGTCGGCAGCATTGGCGTGCTGGATGGATGGTTTTGGTTTACCGGCACGATGGAAAAGCTGGGCGTGGAGCGCCGCTTGCTCACCGCTGGCGCCAACAAGGGCATGCTCGATCCATTCAGCCCCATGAATGGACAAGCAAAAGGCCTATGCGCAGCAGATGCTGAGCCAGATTCACCAGCAGTTCATCCAGGTCGTGCGCCAGGGCCGGGTGACCGTTTGAAGGAAACCGAGGACACCTTCAGCGGCCTGTTCTGGACGGGCCAGGAGGCCGTGAAGTGGGCCTGGCCGATGGCCTGGGGCAGCCTCGACCAGGTGGCCCGCGATGTCGTGGGTGCCGAAGAGGTGGTGGACTACACGCGCCGCGACATGTGGCCGAGCGCTTTGCCAAGCGTTTTGGTGCCTCGGTCGGCGCGGGCGCGGTCGGCACCCTGCGCTCGATGTCGCTGCTGCCCAGCGTGCCGCTGACAGCCTTCAAGGCTTGAATGACAAAGCGGTGCCGAGGCACCGCTTTTTTCATGGGCGTGCCGCAACGGCTGCAGCCATTAACGGGGCTTAGCGGCCAATGGCAAACACCATGGGCGTGCGGTTGTCCAGGCTGGTGTTGAGTGGCTTCCACTGCTTGACCAGGCGGCTTTGCGTATTGGCGCTCTCCAGGGTCAGTCCGCTGGAGATGGACAGGCGCGTTTGGGCTGCAGGGTTTGCAGCAGCGCACCCTGCAGCGCCTGGTTGCGGTAGGGCGTCTCGATGAAGATCGGGTCTGAGGCCCTGGCGCAGCGCCAGTTGCTCGAGCACACGCAGGCGGGCGCTGCGATCGGAGGCGTCGCTGGGCACAAGCCGACAAACGCAAAGTTCTGGCCATTGAGGCCGCTGGCGGCCATGCCAGCAGCAGCGAGGTGGGCCAACCAGCGGAACCACGTCGATGCCTGCGTCATGGGCGGCGCGCACCACCGAGCTGCCGGGGTCGGCAATCGCGGGCATGCCCGCTTCGCTCACCAGTCCCATATCATGGCCTTGCAGCGCAGCGGCAATCAGGCTGTGCTATCGCTCCCAGCGCTGGTCTGCGGGTGGTGGTCGCCTTTTTTATGGGCTTTCGGCGCAGCTCGGCAATGTTTTGCTGCTGCAGCGGCAGCGCCAGGGGCGCCACCGCATCCACACGCTTGGAGAAAGGCGCGGCAGCTTTTGGCGTTCTCGCAGACCCAGTGGGTGATGCGGGCGGCGGCTTGCACGGTGTGCACGGCAGCACATCGGTCAGCGGCGCCTCGGTGGCGCAGCCAAAATCGAGGGTGGTCGGCACCAGGAACAGGCGCCCTTTGGTTGTTTGTTGGTTCATGGCATCACCAATCCGGCAGCGCGCAGCAAACGGGCTGTGCGGATCAGGGCAGGCCGATCAAGGCGGTGGGGTCGTCGCTCTCGATGGCGTCGAGCAGAGATGCCCAGGCCTTCGCTCTTGGCGCTGCCGGCGCAGTCATAGGTGTTTTCTGCCACCAGATAACGCTCGATCTCAGCGTCTTCGAGCGGGCGGAACACCGTGCCACCACTGGCGGTATCGGCCTGCGCAAAGCCAGTGGCCTGGCAGACCACGGCCACGGCGGTGTGGAACTGCATGCTTTGCCCGCCTCATCGCGCGCCAACTGCTCCACGGCTTTGTCATGCACATCGGCTTGCCCAGCGGCTGGCCGTGCAGGTCGGCCACCTGGTCCGAGCAATCACGATGGCATCGGGGTACTGGCGGCCAACCGCATGGGCCTGGCCAGCGCCACGGCAGCGCCAGCGCGGCGGGCTTTCGCCGGGCTGTGGGGTTTCATCCACATCGGGCGAGGCGGTCTCGAAGGGCAGGCGAAAGCGCGACAGAAGCTCTCGCCGGTAGCGGGAGGTGGAGCCCAGTACAAGGGCGCGGGGCAATCAGGGATTCAGACATGCCCAGATTCTCTTACACTGGCGCGCATGACAAAGGAATTTTCAGTCAATCGCCTTGAGATCAAGGCTTTTGCCCACCAAAACGCGGCGCTGGAAGGCGAGCTGCCCTGGGGCAGCTGGCCCGCTGCTGCCGAAGACCAGCGCAGGCGAGGCGCTTGCCGCCGAGCCCGTGCGCTGGGTGCTCGATGGTGAATGGGTGGAATCGACCGGCGGCCCTGGCCAGCCTGGCTGCATCTGCATGCCGAAACCCAGGTGCAGACTGCAGTGCCAGCGCTGCATGCGCCCGGTGGATGTGGCGGTGGAAAGCAGCCGCTCCTTTCGCTTTGTGAGGACGAGGCCACGGCGGCAGCGCTCGATGACGAGAGCGAAGAAGATGTGCTGGTGCTGGCGCCCCAGATCGATGCGCTTGAGCTGATCGAGGATGAGTTGCTGATGGCACTGCCCATGGTGCCCATGCACGAGGTCTGCCCGGTGGATGTTAAAGCTGGAGTCCGCCACCCAGGATTTTGACGACCGCCCTGCGGAAAAGCCAATCCTTCGCGGCGCTGGCATCGCTGCGCATTGATAAACCCAATCCTAGTTCGGGTGGCTTGAAGCCTGCTGCATCTTTGCTATAATTTGAGGCTTCGCGCGAATCCTCGTGTCTTTAATGGGCTAAGTCGCGTTAAATTTCGGGCATGCCTTTGTGAATGCGCAGGCCATGTCACCAACCCTTTCAAGACTCAGGAGCCATCATGGCTGTTCAACAAAACAAGAAATCCCCTTCCAAGCGCGGCATGCACCGTTCGCACAACGCACTGAACGTGCTGGCATCGCTGTGGAACCCACCACCGGTGAAACCCATATGCGTCACCACATCAGCCCCAACGGTTTCTACCGTGGCCGCCAAGTTGCTGAAGAACAAGTCGGAAGCCTAAGCCATAGCTGTATAAAAAAAGGCCCGCAGCTACATAGTAGCGCGGGCCTTTTTTATTTCTTGCCAGTTTGCGGCGCGCTGCGCGCCGAGCTGGAACTCGGTGCGAACAACGTCAAAGAATTACCGAACGAATGATCACACTGCCGTGGATTGCATGGGTGGGGACGCAGGTATCGTGTCACGCTACCGCATGCAGAAGTTTTTGGATAGCCACCCTGATGCCATGGTTGATGGTCCGGGCAGCCTTGAGGCCTTGCAGTCTTTTCAGCACGGAGCGTGCACCATCGTGCCTGCAAGCGAAGTGTCACTATGGATGACCCGGTGGAAGTGGCGCTGCGCAAGAAGAGGATTCTTCGATGCGGGTTGCCATCAGCCAGTGAAGTCGGGCGCCGCACTGGCAGCCGTGTCGGCGGGCAATACCGGGGCGCTGATGGCCATTGCCCGTTGATGTGCTCAAGACGCTGGAGGGCATTGACCGCCCGGCTATCGCCACCCAACTTCCCCACGCCAAGGGCGGCGCCACCACGGTGCTGGACCTGGGCGCCAATGTGGATTGCAGTGCAGAGCATCTGCTGCAGTTCGCCGTCATGGGCTCGGCCTTGGTCAGCGCCCTGGAAAACAAAGAAAACCCCACCGTTGGCCTGCTCAATATTGGTGAAGAAGCCATCAAGGGCAGCGAGGTCATTAAGCGCGCCGGCTAGCTGCTGCGCACCGCTGGCCAGTCGGGTTACCTCAATTTTTACGGCAATGTCGAAGGCAATGACATCTTCAAGGCACGGTCGATATCGTGACCTGTGATGGCTTTGTCGGCAATGTCGCGCTCAAGGCCAGCGAAGGCGTGGCCAGCATGATCAGCAACGGGCTCAAACAAGAGTTCAAACGCAACCTGCTCACGAAGATCGCCGCAGTGATCGCTTACCCGGTGCTGGCGCGCTTGAATGAAGCGGGTGGACCACCGCCGCTACAATGGGGCTGCATTGCTCGGATTGCGCGGCCTGGTTTTCAAAACCATGGCTCGCCGACGCGGTGGCGTATGAGCATGCCTTGCGGCGCGCCTATGATGCCGCCCGCAATGTTTGCTGGGGCGTGTGCAGACCAAGATTCAGACGGCAGCGCCCTGCTGATGTCGGCAGACAGCAATGCTGCTGCCAAAACCGTGAACGTCTCCTACCTGAATTCGATGAGTATTTATTCCCCATTATCGGCACTGGCAGCTATTTGCCGCCACGTCGTGTCACCAATGAATGAGTTGGCCGCGAGATGGCCACGCGCGGTCTGGAAACCTCCGACGAGTGGATTGTGGATCGCACCGGTATCAAGGCGCGCCATTTTGCAGCGCCCGATGTCGTAGCCAGCGATCTGGCGCTGGAGGCGTCGAAGAACGCGCTCCAGGCCGCCAATATCCAGGCCAGCGATATCGACCTGATCATTGTCGCGACCTCGACGCCGGACATGGTGTTCCCCTCGACCGCCGCGATCCTGCAGCACAAGCTGGGCATTGCCAATGGCTTGCCCGTGTTTGACATGCAGGCGTGTGGCAGCGGTTTTGTCTACGCACTGACGGTGGCGGACATCGATGATCAAGTCCGCAGCGCAAGCGCGTGCTGGTGGTGGGTGCCGAGGTGTTCAGCCGCATTCTCGACTTCAATGACCGCACGACCTGCGTGCTGTTTGGCGATGGCGCCGGCGCTGTGGTGCTGGAAGCGTCTGACAAGCCCGGCATCCTGGCCACCGAGCTGCATGCCGATGGCAGCCATGTCGACATTCTGTGCGTGCCGGCAAGTCTCGGGTGGCCAGGTGATTGGCTCGCCGCTGCTGCGCATGGATGGCCAGGCGTGTTCAAGCTCGCCGTCGGTGTGCTGGACAAGGCCGCACGCGCCGCGCTCGAAAGGCCAAGATGCAGGAAGCCGATATCGATTGGCTGATTCCGCACCAGGCCAACCTGCGCATCATGATGAGCACGGCGCGCAAGCTCAAGCTCGCGCCGGAGAAGGTGGTCGTTACCGTCGACCAGCATGGCAACACCTCGGCGGCCTCGATCCCGCTGGCGCTGGACCACGCCGTGCGCAGCGGCCAGGTCAAGCCCGGGCAGAATGTGATGCTCGAAGGCGTGGGCGGTGCTTCACCTGGGGTGCCGTGCTGCTGACGATGTAGCATGGCTCGGCGTTGCCGAGACCGCTGTCATCCGCTGATTGATAAAAACTGATTGAACCGAGACATGAGCGCTTTTGCATTTGTATTTCCGGCCAAGGCTCGCAGTCTGTGGGCATGCTCGATGCCTGGGGTGGCCACCCCGCAGTGGTTCAGGCGCTGCAAGAGGCCTCGGATGCGCTGGGTGAAGACCTGGGCGCGCTGATCCAGAACGGCCCCAAAGAAACGCTGGCGCTGACCGCCAATACCCAACCGGTGATGCTGGTCGCTGGCGTGGCCGCATGGCGTGTCTGGCAAGCCGAAGGCGGCCCCATGCCGATAGCGGTTGCAGGCCACTCGCTGGGCGAGTATTCCGCGCTGGTGGCTGCCGGTGTGCTGACCCTGAGCCAGGCGCGCGCCGCTGGTGCGCCTGCGGGGTGCTGCCATGCAAGAGGGCCGTGCCTTGGGTGCTGGCGCCATGGCGGCAGTGCTGGGCCTGATGCGGACAAGGTCAAGGCGTGTGCGCCCAGGTGACGGCCCAGCTGGCGGCGCCGAAGTGGTCGAGGCAGTGAACTTCAACGACCCTGGCCAGACGGTATCGCCGGCTCCAAGGCTGCGGTGGAAGCGGCCAGCCTGGCGTGAAGGAAGCCGGTGCCAAGCCGCGCTGCCGCTGCCCGTGTCTGCGCCTTTTCCATTCCAGCCTGATGAAGCCCGCCGCTGAAAGCTCAAGCTGGCACTGGCAGAGCTGCAACTGGCCGCGCCCCAGATTCCGGTGCTCAACAACATCGATGTGGCGATGCCTACCGATGCGATGCGATCCGTGATGCGCTCTACCCGCCAGGCCTTTGGCCCCGTGCGCTGGTGGAGTGCGTGCAGCGCCTGCGTGCGCTGGGCGCGACCCACCTGTCGAGTGCGGCCCGGGCAAGGTGCTCACCGGCATGACCAAGCGCATCGACCCTGAACTCGTCGGTGTGGCTCTGTATTGACCCCGCCACTTTGCAAGAAACCAGAGAAGCCATCGCATGACTGAAACCACTTCAACAGCCAAAGTCGCCCTGGTTACCGGCGCATCGCGCGTATTGGCGCAGCCATTGCCCAGGCGCTCGGCGCTGCCGGCTACAAGTGATCGGCACGGCAACGACCGAAGAACGGCGCTGCCAAGATCTCGCAAGCGCTGTCGGCCTTTGCCGGCTCGCGTGGTGTGGCGCTGGATGTGAACAATGGCGCCGCCGTCGAAGCGCTGATCGACAGCCTGGTCAAGACCCAGGGCGGCTTGCATGTGCTGGTCAACAACGCCGGCATCACCCGCGACACGCTGGCCATGCGCATGAAGGACGAGGACTGGGATGCCGTGCTGGCACCAACCTGAAGGCCGTGTTCGGCGCCAGCCGCGCTGCCATCCGTCCGATGATGAAGCAGCGTTTTGGCCGTATCATCAGCATCACCAGGTGGTGGGTGCATCGGGCAATGCCGGTCAGGCCAACTACGCGGCCGCCAAGGCGGGTGTGGCAGGTATGACGCGCGTCGCTGGCCAAGGAGTTGGGCAGCCGTGGCATCACGGTTCAACTGCGTGGCGCCTGGTTTTATCGAGACCGATATGACGGCCCAGTTGCCCGAAGAGCAGAAGAAAGCACTGCAGTCGCAGATTGCCTTGGGCAAGCTGGGACAGCCGCAAGACATTGCCAACGCTGTGTCTATTTGGCCTCAGATGGCGGCCGGTTATGTGACCAGGGCAGGAGTTGCATGTCAATGGCGGCATGTATATGTAGATTTGACGAAAGTTGAATGCCGTTTCCTCGCGACGGCAAGTTTGCACTCAGGTATTGCTGAAGCAGCTAGAATCGCGGGTTCATTCACAAACCCCAGAGGGAAACCATGAGCGATATCGAAGCACGTGTCAAGAAAATCATCGCCGAGCAACTCGGCGTGAAGAGTCTCAAGTAACGAACGAAAAGGCTTTTGTAGCCGACCTGGGCGCTGACTCGCTGGACACCGTGGAACTGGTGATGGCTTTGAAGATGAGTTCGGATCGAGATCCCTGACGAAGACGCAGAGAAGATCACGACGGTGCAGAACGCCATCGACTACGCCAACAGCCACCAAAAAGGCTTAATTGATTGCGCATGCACTTGGCGCCTTGTGGCGCAAGTGTCTTGCTGCCAATCTTCCGAGAGATCAACAAGAAAGTTGTAACGCATGAGTCGCCGTCGCGTCGTCGTGATGGTCTGGGTTGCATCAGCCCCGTGGGTAACACGGTTGCTGAAGCCTGGTCAACATTTTGGCCGGTCAATCCGGCATTGACCTCATTACCAAGTTCGACACCACGGATTTCAGCTGCAAGATTGCAGGTGAGGTCAAGGCTTCGACTTGAGTCCTATATGAGTGCCAAGGAAGCACGCACGATGGACTCCTTCATTCATTATGGCATTGCCGCTGCCCAAGAGGCAGTGAAAGACGCGGCCTGCCTTTGGGCGAGGCACTGGATGAAGAGCTCGCAACTCGTATTGGCTGTGTGATTGGTTTCGGGTATCGGTGGTCTGCCACTGATTGAGAACACGCACGGTGAATATGAGCGCCGTGGTGCGCGTCGCATCACGCCTTTCTTTGTTTCCCGCGTCCATCATCAATATGGTCGCAGGTCATGTATCGATGCGTTTTTGGCTTCAAGGCCCGAACCTGTCGGTGGTGACTGCTTGCACGACAGGTTTGCACTGCATTGGTGAAGCCGGTCGCATGATCGATACGGCGATGCCGACGTCTTGATTGCAGGTGGTACCGAAGCAACTGTTTCTCCATTGGGTGTGGGGGGGTTCGCAGCGATGCGCGCGCTGTCCACACGCAATGACGATCCCAAGGCGGGCATCGCGCCCCTGGGACAAGGGCCGTGACGGCTTTGTGCTGGGTGAGGGTGCCGGTATCGTGGTGCTCGAAGAGTACGAACACGCAAGGCCCGTGGTGCCAAGATCTATGCCGAGTTGCTGGTTACGCATGAGCGCTGACGCCGGTCACATGACCGCGCCCAATATGGACGGCCCGCGCCGCGCCATGCTGGCTGCTCTGCGCAATGCAGGTGTCAACGCCGACCAGGTGGACTACCTCAATCCCACGGCACCTCCACGCCGCTGGGTGACCTCAATGAGACCAATGCCATCAAGGCAGCCATGGGCGAGCATGCCAAGAAGCTGGTGGTCAGCTCGACCAAGTCCATGACCGGCCATTTGCTCGGTGGGCTGGCGGTCTGGAGAGCGTCTTTACCGTGATGCCTTGAAGGACCAGAAGATTCCTCCGACCATCAATCTGGTGGACCAGGATCCGGAATGCGATCTGGACTACTTGCGCCAACACCGCGCGCGATGGCCAAGCTGGACATCGCCGTCAAGAACAACTTTGGTTTTGGCGGTACCAACGGCACCCTGGTGTTCAAACGCGTTTTGATGGTGGTTGGCGCCTGGTGCGTCACACCAGCCACGCTGGGATAAGGCCTCTGTGACAGAGGCCTGTTGTTGTTTTTGCGCTGCTTCGTCAGCACGGTGTTGGCGCTTCAACACGGGGGTTTGCCACTGCGGATCGCTGATGGGTGCACTGCAGAATGGGGGTGATGCCTCTGTCAATAGCCGCCCAGCCATGCCCCACCATCGCCCCAACTGCCTGATGGCCTTGCAGTCCTTTGCGCTGGTGAGCCCAAGCCGCGTCCGCCTGCTGTTGGCCGGCTGGGTCTGCCTGGTCGCGCTGCTGTGCCTGGCCTGGATGCATGCAGCAGCTCCTACGGCCTTGCCGCGCGCCTTGGCAGTGGCGGTAATGGCATTGGCGGTAGGGCTGGTCGGCGCATGCCGCTGTGGCCGCAGGGAACTTGTTTGCACTGGACTGGCTCTCAGTGGTGCCTTGGGCCAGCCCCGTTGGCGCTGGAGCAGCGCCAGAACTGGGGCCACTGACCGTGCTGATGGATGGCAATCCTGATATTGCCTGCAGGCCCAGGGGTTGCCAAGCCGGTGCCCCAGTCAGTGGCTGCTTGTGGCGAGAGCCGCTAATCCAGAGCGCTGGCCGGATATTCGTCGGGTTTTATACTCGTCGCTTGCCGCTGAACCGCAGAACATCCTCAGGTGTAAGCCTACAGCTGAACAACCACAACAATAGCTGCAAGCTTGTAGCGCCAAGAGGCCTCTTTTATGACGGGAACGCCAACGGCCAGTACCCCGAATGCAAATGACAGCGATCTGCACCTGGTGCAAGCGCACGGTGGCAGGAGATCAAAAAGCTATGGCCTGCTGTGCTCAAGTACCAGCGCCGCATCGAGCGCCTGATCGGGCGCATGGTGCGCGATGTGGATCTGGTGCCCGATCTGGCCCAGGAAACCTTTTTGCGCGCCTACGCGCGCTGCCGCAGTTCCGGTGATGCGCAGTTCTACACCTGGCTGTACCGAATTGCCGTCAATACCGCCAAGAAGGCATGGTCGAGCTCAGCCGCAACCCGGTGATGACCGAGAGCGCGCTGCGCGGAAAAGACGATGACGATGAAACTTATGCCGGCGCGAACTAACGACCGATGAGACGCCTGAAACGGTGATTGCCGCCCAGGAAATTGCCCAGGCGGTGAACACGGCGATGGAACGCGTTGCCCGAGGACCTGCGACAGGCCATCGTGCTGCGTGAGATTGAAGGCATGTCTTATGAAGACATTGCCGCTGCGATGGATTGCCCCATCGTACGGTACGGTCGCGTATTTTCCGCGCCCGCGAGGCGATTTCCGCCAAGGTAAAGCCCATGCTTGAACGCCAGTCTGGCAAGCGTTGGTAGCTGTATGAGTGTGATGACTGGCTGCAAGGGCCTGGGCCCGCTAGGAATATGGCTATGAATCTCGAAAACCAAGCATCGAACATGAGCATGCAGGCGGCCTGTGAGCAGTTGTCCGCCTGGGTCGATGGTGAGCTGGACGACCAGGCGCTCGGCCAGCTGCTGGCCGAGCTGCCGGAGTTGGCCCAGACGAGGCCTGCTACGCCTCGGTGCAGTCCTACCAGGTCATTGGCGATCTGATGCGCTCGGCGCACACACACGTGCTCCGACAGCCTGGCATTCCTGGATGCGCTCAATGGCCAAGATTGCACTGGAGCCGCCGTTGGCCGACCAGGGCCAGCCCGTGCCTGGTGCTGTCTCGTGCCGGCGTGGGCCGCTGTGCCGCTGTGCAGACCGTCCAGCCAGCCGCGCAGGATCTGCGAACCATTCGGTCTTCCGCTGGAAGATGGTGGCTGGCTTTGCTACCGTGGCCGCTGTGGCGATGGTCGGCTGGAACAGCATCGGTTGCTCTCGGGTGGCGCAGGCAATGAGGCTCGCAGCAGATGGCAGCAGCTGCTGCGCCGCAGGTGGTTGCCTCGGCTGCGTCACCAAGGTCTGCCGCGTCCAATGCCCAAGGCCTGGTGCAGCAGCAGGTCACGGTGGGCCAGAACTCCAGCATCATGCTGCGCGATCCGCGCCTGGATGAGCTGCTGGCGCACGCGGGCAGATTGGCGGCACCGCCAACCTGCAAATGCCAGCGGGCTTCTTGCGCAATGCCACTTTCAATGCCGAAAAGCGCAGCGATGGCTGCGCCGACAAGGCTTCACGTTTGTGCTGATGATGCCCTGAACCCCTCAAATAACACCTGCATGGCAGGTGTTTTTTTATGCCTTTCGCGCGCAAAGGCTTGAAAACCTGGGTTTTGCTGCCTATCTGATGGTGATGCACGCTTGGAACCTGAGGCCTATTGCCCCTCCAATTGCGGCAGGGCACCACGAGCGACGCGATGAATCACTGCGTATACGGTGCCGCCATATTGTCAAATTGAGGAGTGATATGTCTCTAAAGCGTTGGAAGCCTTTCAGATCAGTGCACTGGCGGCCATCCTGTCCGTCAGCAGCGCGATGATGCTGCCGCAGCGGCCCAGAACCCTGCACCTGCTGTGGTGCGTGGCCTGCCCGATTTCACCGACCTGGTCGACCAGGTGGGCCCATCGGTGGTCAATATCCGCACGATGGAGAGGTGTCCAACCGCCAAAGCCAAAGCGGCCTCGATCCGGAGATGCTGGAGTTCTTCAAGCGCTTTGGCTTGCCGGTGCCCAGCATCCCCAAGCAGCAACGCCCCCAGCGCCCCGGCGCCGATGGCGATGAGGTGCCCAGCGGCCTGGGTTCGGGTTTTATCCTGACGGCCGACGGCTATGTGATGACCAACGCGCATGTGGTCGATGGTGCCGATGAAGTGATCGTGACGCTGACCGACAAGCGCGAGTTCAAGGCCAAGATCGTGGGCGCCGGACAAGCGCACCGATGTGGCTGTGGTGAAGATCGATGCCACCGGCTTGCCCGCCGTCAAGATGGCGACGTGAACCGCCTGCGCGTGGGCGAGTGGGTGATGGCGATCGGCCTCGCCCTTTGGCCTGGAAAACTCGGTGACCGCCGGCATTGTCTCTGCCAAGCAGCGCGACACGGGCGACTACCTGCCCTTTATCCAGACCGATGTGGCCATCAATCCCGGCAACTCGGGCGGCCGCTGTTGAACATGCGAGGCGAGGTGGTGTGCATCAACAGCCAGATCTACTCGCGCTCGGGTGGCTTCATGGGCATCTCGTTCTCGATCCCTATCGATGAAGCGGTGCGCGTGAGCGACCAGCTGCGCGCCACCGGCCTGTGGTGCGTGGCAAGATTGGTGTGCAAATCTCCACCGTGAGCAAGGATGTGGCTGAATCCATCGGTCTGGGCAAGGCC
>NZ_JBHRUZ010000033.1:0-19488 GCF_042647185.1 Comamonas sp. JC664 | reverse complement strand
AGCAGCGTTCAAGCCGCCAGGCGCCTGGCCTGCGCGCGCAGCAGATCCATAAAGTTCTGCTGCTCCTGCGAGGCCTCCTGGTCCTTGCGCGTCAGCATGCCAAACGGGGCCATCGGTATATCGATCTGCACTGGCAAGGTCTTGACCAGGCCATGCGCAAGATAGTCCTTCAAGGCCCGAGTCCGACAGCAGCATCACCGCGTCCGTCAGCTGCACCAACTGCTGCATCGAGTAGACGGAGCTGCACTCGGTGACATCGGCCGGCACCGGCAGCTCCAGGCTGTGCAGCAGCTGGTCCAGCGCGATGCGTGCGGAGTGCTGGCCGGCTGCAAGATCCAGGCCAGTCGCGCACCAGCTCCTCCCAGCTCAGCTTGCGGCGCCGCGCCAGCACATGGCCGCTGCGCACCACCACCAGCAAGCGCTCGTTGCCCAGCGCCTCAAAGTCATAGGCCTCGCTGTCGCCGGCAATGCGGCGGCGGGCAATGGCCAGGTCAATGCGGCGCTGGTCCAGCAGGCGCAGCACCTGGTCGCTGGTATCGCCCATGATGCGCAGGCGTAGCTGCGGGCTCTGCGCTTTCATTTGGGCCACGGCCGTCATCACCAGGTCGGGCGCTGCCCCCATGATGGTGCGATCGCCAGGTAGCCATAGCCGCCTTGGCGGCGCACCGCCAGGTCTTCGGCGCAGCGGTCCAGGCTGTTGAGCGAGGCCTCGGCAAAGCGCACCAGCTGCAGGCCCAGCGCGGTAGGGCGCATGCCGCGCGGCAGGCGCTCAAATAGCTGGCAGCCAAACATGTCTTCGATCTCGCGCAGCATGCGCGTGGCAGCGGGCTGCGACATCGCCAGCTGATCGATGCGCGGTGCAGATTGAGGCTCGATCCCAGCGCCACCAGCATGTGCAGGTGCTTGTAGCGCAGGCGGTTGAGCAGGCTGCGCTGCAGCGGTGGCGCGGCCGTTAAAGCAGGTTTTACAGACATAAATAAAAAGTATCGGATATGACTGAAATTTGATTTGTTAGGCATCAATCATGCGCGTACATTCAGCTCCACACAAGAACGAATGACCTTTCAGGAGACAAACATGAACGCCTTCGCGCACACTTTTTTCAGACCCCCGCCTCACGACGGCGCTAGCGCAAGCCGCGCCCCATCGGCGCTGGCTTGCCAGCGCCGCCTTCTCCTTTCTCGCTCCCGCAGCGCCCGCCATTTGGCCGGCGTTCAGCCGCGCATTGTCTTTAAGGATTTGTCGTGAAAAAACTCCCCGCTCCCTGCTCGCCAAGATTTCCTGGCGCCTGCTGCCCTTCTTGCTGCTGATGTACATCATGCCTTTCTGGACCGGGCCAATGTGGGCTTTGCCAAGGTGGCCTTCCAGGCCGATACCGGCATCAGCGACGCCGCCTTCGCGTTTGGCGCTGGCGTGTTCTTTGTCGGTTATGCCCTCTTCGAAGTGCCCAGCAATCTGATCATGCACCGCATCGGCGCGCGCATCTGGATGTGCCGCATCATGGTCACCTGGGGCCTGGTGTCGGCCCGCGATGATGTTTGCCCATAACGAGACCACCTTCTATGTGCTGCGCTTCCTGCTGGGCGTGGCCGAGGCGGGCTTCTTCCCCGGCGTCATCCTGTACCTCACCTACTGGTTCCCGGCCGCGCACCGGGCGCAGGCCATGGGCTTTTTCTACTTCGGCGCGCCGCTGGCCTTTATCTTTGGCAGCCCCTTGTCGGGCCTGCTGCTGGAGCTCGATGGCATGGGTGGCTGGCATGGCTGGCAATGGCTGTTTGCGGTCGAAGGCCTGATGGCCGTGGCCGTCGGTATCTGGTCGTATTTCTACCTCACCAACCGCCCGGCCGATGCCCAGTGGCTGACGGCCGACGAGCGCCGCCAGGTGCAGGACATCATCGACAGCGAAGAGCGCGCCAAGGGCGGTCACCAGCACAGCCTGCTCGCTGCCATGTGCCAGCCGCGCGTGCTGTACCTGGCCCTCGTGTATCTGCTGATCCAGGCCAGCGTCTACGGCGTGGTGTTCTACCTGCCCAGCCAGGTGGCAGGCCTCTTGGCACCAAGGTGGGTCTGCAAGTCGGCCTGGTCTCGGCCATCCCCTGGCTCTGCGCACTGTTGGCCGCCTGGTGGGTGCCCGGCTTTGCCCAGCGCAGCCAAAAACCCCGCAGTGTGGCCAGCAATGACCTTGCTCGTCGCCGCCATCGGCATGGCCGCATCGGTGAGTTTTTCCAGCCCGCTGCTGGGTGTTGCCGCGCTGTGCTTTGCGGCGGCCGGCTTTATCGCGGTGCAGCGGTGTTCTGGACCTTTCCAGCCAACACGCTGGCAGGTGCTGCCGCAGCGGGCGGCATTGCGCTGATCAATTCGCTGGGTGCGGTTGGCGGCTTTGTCGCCCCCATCGTCAAGAACTGGGCCGAAGGCCATTTCCACTCACCCGCCGCAGGCCTGTACCTGCTGGCAGGCACAACGGTACTGGCAGCGTTGCTGGTGCTGGGCATCCGGGCCCGCATGGCGCCCGCTGCGCTGCAGCCCCGGGCCGCTGCCTAAATTGCATAAGGAGCAAACACCACCATGAGCCAGATCCCCACCATCAAGCAAGTGCGCGCCTATACCCTCAAAGGGGGCGGTGCCGACTACCACGACCAGGCCGATGGCCACTGGATCGACGACCACATCGCCACCGCCAATGGCCAAGTACCCCGAGTACCGCCAGAGCCGCCGCAGCTTTGGCATCAATGTGCTGGGCACCCTGGTGGTCGAGATCGAGGACAGCGCAGGCAATGTCGGCTTTGCCGTCACCACCGGGCGGCGAGCCCGCAGCCTATATCGTCGAGAAGCACCTGGCACGCTTTCTGGAAGGCGCAAGGTCACCGACATCGAGCGCATCTGGACCAGATGTACTGGTCCACCTTGTACTACGGCCGCAAGGGCATTGTCATCAACACCATCTCCGGCGTGGACCTGGCGCTGTGGGATTTGCTGGGCAAGGTGCGCGGCGAGCCGGTGCACCAGCTGCTGGGCGGCGCGGTGCGCGATGAGCTGCAGTTCTACGCCACCGGCGCGCGCCCCGATCTGGCGCAGAAGATGGGCTTTATCGGCGGCAAGATGCCCCTGCACTATGGCCCGGCCGAAGGCGAGGAAGGCCTGCGCCGCAACCTGGAGGAGCTGGCCACGATGCGCGAGCGCGTGGGCCCCGATTTCTGGCTGATGCTGGACTGCTGGATGAGCCTGGACCTGAACTACGCCACCCGCCTGGCCCAGGGTGCCCAGGCCCACGGCCTGAATGGATTGAAGAGGCACTGCCGCCCGATGACTACTGGGGCTATGCGGCCCTCAAGAAGAACGTGCCCACCGCATGCTGGTGACCACCGCGAGCATGAGGCCACACGCTGGGGCTTTCGCCAGCTGCTGGAGATGGGTTGCTGCGACATCATCCAGCCCGATGTCGGCTGGTGCGGCGGAATCACCGAGCTCTTGAAGATCTCGGCACTGGCCGATGCCCACCAGGCGCTGGTGATTCCGCATGGCTCCAGCGTCTACAGCTACCACTTTGTGGCCACGCGCCACAACAGCCCCTTTGCCGAGTTTTTGATGATGGCGCCAAGGCCGACGAGGTTGTGCCGATGTTCCACCCGCAGCTGCTGGGCGAGCCGGTGCCTGTGCAAGGCCGCATGCGCCTGTCGGCACTGGACAAGCCCGGCTTTGGTGTGGAGCTGAACCCGGCTTGCGAACTGCACCGTCCCTACACGCATTGATTACCCATTGATCACACACCGGTGGGCCAACGCTGATTGCCCACCCAGGAGACCTATCCATGGATTTGCCATTGAACCCTTTCAAGGCCGCGCTGCGCCGCAGCGAGCCGCTCTACGGTATCTGGGCCGGTTTTGCCACGCCCTATGCGGCCGAGATCATCGCCACCACCGGCTACGATTGGATGCTGGTGGATGGCGAGCATGCGCCCAACACCGTGCCGACGCTGCTGGCGCAGCTGCAGGCGGTGGCACCCTATGCCACGCACCCGGTGGTGCGGGCGGTGCATGGCGATGCGGTGCTGATCAAGCAGCTGCTGGACGCTGGCGTGCAGACCCTGATGGTGCCGATGGTCGAGACGGCTGAGCAGGCCCGCGCGCTGGTGCAGGCGATGCGCTACCGCCGCATGGTATCCGGGGTGTGGGTGGGGGCCTGACCCGCGCCACGCGCTGGGATGCGGTGCCCGACTACATCCGCACTGCGCATGAGCAGCTCTGCCTCATCGTGCAGATCGAGTCGCGCCTGGGCGTGGAGAATGCGGCGGAGATTGCGGCCGTCGATGGCGTCGATGCCGTCTTCATCGGCCGGCAGACCTGTCCACCGGCATGGGCCATGCGGGCGATGCCAGCCAGCCCGAGTGCAGGACTGCATACGCCCGCACCATCGAGACCACCCTGGCCCATGGCAAGGCCTGCGGCATTCTGGCGCCGCGCGAAGAAGATGCGCGCCGCTACACCGACTGGGGCTGCCGCTTTGTGGCCGTCGCCATCGATATCAGCCTGATGCGCCAGGCCGCCGTGGCCAACCTGGCACGCTACCGCGCGCCCACCCAGCCCGCCATTGTCTCTACCACCTACTGAGGACGACCCCATGCAACCACCCCTGTTTTGCGCAATTACATTGCCGGTGCGTTCAGCGACAGCGCCGAGCTGCACGAGGTGCGCAACCCCGCCACGGGCGCGCTGCTGGCGCAGTCGCCGCTGTCAGCCCTGCCGATGTGGACCGCGCCATTGCAGCGGCACGCGGCGCGCAAAAAGCCTGGGCGCGCCGCCCGGCGATCGAGCGCGCGCAGTTCCTGCGCCGCATTGCCGCTCGCCTGCGCGAGAACGTGGCGCGCATTGCGCGCACCATCACCGAGGAGCAGGGCAAGGTGCTGGGCCTGGCCGAGGTGGAGGTGAACTTCACCGCCGACTACCTGGACTACATGGCCGAATGGGCGCGCCGCATTGAGGGCGAAGTCATCAGCAGCGACCGGGTCAACGAGCAGATCTTTCTGCTGCGCAAGCCGATGGGCGTGGTGGCGGGCATCCTGCCCTGGAACTCCCCTTCTTCCTGATCGCGCGCAAGATGGCGCCGGCGCTGCTCACCGGCAACACCATCGTCATCAAGCCCAGTGAAGAGACCCCCATCAACTGCCATGCCTTTACCGAGCTGCTGGCCCAGTGCGAGCTGCCCGCTGGCGTGTTTCAACGTGGTCTATGGCCAGGGCGGCACGGTGGTGCGCTGTCGGCCCATGCGGGCGTGGACATGATCAGCTTTACCGGCAGCGTGGGCACCGGCGAGCGCATTGCTGCCGCCGCTGCGCCCCATATCACCAAGCTCAACCTGGAGCTGGGTGGCAAGCCCCTGCCATTGTGCTGGCCGATGCCGACCTGGACCTGGCCGTCAAGGCCATCCGCGATTCGCGCATCATCAACACTGGCCAGGTCTGCAACTGTGCCGAGCGCGTCTATGTGCAAGCGCCAGGTGGCCGATGAATTTACCGCACGCATTGCCCAGGCGATGGCCGCGACCCGCTATGGCGACCCGATTGCGCAGACCGATGTGGAGATGGGACCGCTGATCAACCAGAAGGGCCTGGACAGCGTTGATGCGAAGGTGCGCCGTGCGCTGGCCGATGGTGCGCAGCTGGTCACTGGCGGGCAGGTCGCCGATCTGGGTGCCGGCTTTCACTACCAGCCACGGTGCTGGCGGGCTGCCGCGCCGACATGGAGATCATGCGCAAGGAAATCTTTGGCCCGGTGCTGCCGATCCAAGTGGTTGAGGACCTGGACGAGGCGATTGCGCTGGCCAACGACTGCGAATATGGCCTCACGTCCTCGCTCTACACCCGCGACCTGTCCAAAGCCATGCAGGCGATGCGCGAGATCGACTTTGGCGAGACCTACATCAACCGCGAGAACTTTGAGGCGATGCAAGGCTTCCATGCCGGCGTGCGCAAGTCGGGCGTGGGCGGCGCCGTTGGCAAGCATGGCCTCTACGAGTACACCCATAGCCATGTGGTGTACCTGCAGTCCTGATGGGGCTCTGCCGCTGAGGTGATGCAGCCTCCGCGATCCGCCTTAAAAGAAGGCCGCCAACCCAGGTGACCCGGGTTGGCGGCCTTTTGTTGTTGGCGTTGCGGCGATCGATCAGCGCTTGGCGCTCAGCCCTTCGACCACCGCGCGCACCTGCTGCAGTACCTCATCGGCCAGCGCTTGATCGGCCTTGACAACGCCGCGCGAGATGGCCATCGCGCCCACCAGTGCGGCGACCAGCGTGCTGGCCAGCGCCTGGCGTTGCTGCGGGTCACTGCTGGCCGGCAGGCGGCCTCGATGCCGGCGCGCAGCTCGGTAAAGCCATCGCGAAAGCTGCGGCTCACCGCCTCGCTCTGGCGCCCGGCATCGCAGGCGGTGGAGACCAGCGGGCAGCCCCGGGTCATGTCATCGCGCACTTTGGGGTTCAGGTAGCTGTCCAGGTAGGTGGCCATCGCGTGGTCGCTCCGCTCGCTGGCCTGCTTGACCCGGCCAAAGCCTTGCCCAAAACCATGCGCCAGCGCTTGGGCTGCCAGGTCCTGCTTGTCGCTGAAATGCTTGTACAGGGCGCCCTGCGTCAGGCCCGCCTGTTGGCATATATCGGCCACGCCGGTGCCGTCGATGCCGCGTTCCTTGAACAGGGCAGCGGCGGCATCGAGCAGTGCCTGGCGGTTCTGTTGCGCTTGTTCCTTGGTGACTTTCATCGCAAATACCCTGCTTGAAGCTGTGCTTGACAGTTTTTGATTGTGATCGCTATCATTGTAACTCCTCCGTCGATAACCTCCAAATAACATGCTCGCTTCCCGACTCGCCGTGCTGCTCCAGCGCCATGGCGTCCATTACGCCTGGGTGATTGCCGCCATCACCTTTTTGGCCATGCTGGTCACCTCGGCGGCGTTGGGCCTACCGGGGGTGCTGATGCAGCCGCTGGCCGTCGAGTTTGGCTGGAGCGTGCGTGACCTGTCCTCGGTGTTTGCGACCCGCTTTGCACTGTATGGCCTGCTCGGGCCCTTTGCCGCGGTCATTTTGCTGCGCTATGGCGTATCGCGCGTGGTGGCGCTGGCCGCAGCGGTGATTGCCGGCGCCTTGCTGCTGGGCCTCATCATGCGCAACCTGGGCCAGGCCTTTGTGCTGTGGGGCATTGTGCTGGGCATGGGCACGGGCCTGACGGCCATGGTGCTGGGCGCGACGGTGGCCAACCGCTGGTTTGTGCAGCGCAAGGGCCTGGTCATGGGTTTGCTGGCGGGCAGCAGTGCCACCGGCCAGCTGCTGTTCTTGCCCGCCGCCGCCTGGCTGATTGCGCAGTACGGCTGGCGCTGGGCGCTGCTGCCAGTCGTCGCGGCATCGGCCGTGGTGCTGGTGCTGGTGCTGCTGTTCATGCGCGACAGCCCGGCGCAAATGCGCTGAGCGCCTATGGCGCAGACCCCGCTGCCGCGCCCGTGGCCCCCGCGCCCCGCGCCAGCTGGAGCCTGCCGTTCAGCACCTTGGTTGCAGCTTCCAAAGTGCCGGCGTTCTGGATACTGGCGGGCACTTTCTTCATCTGCGGGCTCAGCACCAATGGGCTGATCCAGACCCACTTTGTCTCGCTCTGCGGTGACTATGGCCTGGGTCCGGTGCCAGCCGCCTCGGTGCTGGCGATGATGGGCATTTTTGACCTGGTGGGCACACCTTGTCGGGCTATCTGTCGGACGCTATGACAGCCGCAAGCTGCTGTTCTGGTACTACGGGCTGCGCGGGCTGTCGCTGTTCTGGCTGCCGTACTCCGAGTTCACGATCGCCGGCCTGTCGCTGTTTGCGGTGTTCTATGGCCTGGACTGGATTGCGACGGTACCGCCCACCGTCAAGCTGGTGGCCAGCGAGTTTGGCCCCGAGCGCGCAGCCCTGGTGTTTGGCTGGGTGTTTGCCGCCCACCAGCTGGGCGCGGGCCGTTGCTGCCTATGGCGCGGGCCTGGCACGCTCGGTGCTGTCGTCGTACTCGCCCGCGTTGTTTGTCGCAGGCGCCGCTTGCCTGGTGGCGGCAGCGGCGGTGTTGTGGGTGCGCAAGCCGGTGGTGGCCATGCGCGCCGTGGGCTGACCGGTCCAGCGCCGGGCGCCCTGGCTCAATCGGCCCTTGCGCCCGAGCGTTTCACAATCTCGGCCCATTTCTTTTCTTCGCTGCGCATATAGGCCAGAAACTCTTGCGGGCTCGAGCCCACCGGCTCGGCGCCCATGCGCTGGTACTGCGCGGCCACTTCGGGCTTGCGCAAGGCCTGCTGCGCGGCCTGGGCCAGTTTGCCCACGATCTCGGGCGGCGTGTTCTTCGGGGCCCAGAGGCCATACCAGGTGCTGGTGGCGTTAGTCGGCAATGCCCGATTCTGCATGGTCGGGATCTGCGGCAGCGAGCTCGAGCGCTTGGCGGTGGTGACCGCCAGCGCCTTGAGCTTGCCCGAGGTGATAAAGGGCATGGCCGAGGGCATGGAGTCAAACATCAGCTGGATCTGCCGCCCATCAGATCGGTGAGCGCCGGCGAGCTGCCCTTGTAGGGCACATGCTGCATCGCAATGCCTGTCTTGAGCTTGAACAGCTCGCCCGACAGGTGCTGTGACGAGGCATTGCCGGCCGAGCCAAAATTGATGCTGCCCTTGCTCTTTTTCAGGTAGGCCACCAGCTCCTGCACGTTCGACACCGGCAGCTCGCTGTTGACCACCAGCACCAGCGGCACATCGACGATCTGCGTGATCGGTGCGAAGTCGTTGAACGAGTCATACGGCACCTTGTCGTAGACCGAGGGGTTGATCACCTGCAGCGAGGCGTTCGCCAGCAAGGTGTAGCCATCGGGCTGGGCCTTGGCGACCTGGGCTGCGCCCACCATGCCGCTGGCGCGGGCTTGTTGTCGACAAAGATGGTCTGCTTGAGGCTCTCGCCCATCGAGATGGCGACGAGGCGCCCGACCAGGTCGGTGGGGCCGCCGGGCGGGTAGGGGATCACCAGCTTGATGGTTTGAGGCCGGGTAATCGGCCGCCGATGCCGTGTGGGCGGCGGGCAAGCCGCTGCCCAGCAGGGCCAGCCCTAAGCCGGTATGCAGCAGCGATTGCAGGGCCTGGCGGCGCTGCGCGGAGTGGCGTTGTGTCATGTCTTGTCTCCTTGTATTTGTAGGGCGACCTTGCCCAGCACCTCGCGGCTGTGCAGCGCGTCCAGCGCCTCGCACAGCTCGTCCATGGCATAGACCCGCGAGATGTCGGGATGGATGGCGTCGCGCTGGGCCATCTCCAACAGCGCGGCCATCATGGCCTGCATGGCTGCGGCATGGCGCTGGCGCTCGTTGGCGGGCGTCCAGCCGATGTACTGGCCATAGAAGAAGCCGTGGATCGTCAGGTTCTTGACCAGTGCGATATTCATCGGCACCTTGGGGATCGTGCCGCTGGCAAAGCCGATGATGACGATGCGCCCGTTCTGGGCCGTGCAGCGCAGCGCCTGCAGCAGCAGGTCACCGCCTACCGGGTCAAACACCAGGGTTGCGCCTTTGCCGCCCGTCACCGCCTTGACCTGCTCGATCAGGTGCTGCGGATCGACCGCATGCTGCGCGCCATGGCGCAAGGCGGCCTGGCGTTTGTCTTCGCTGCTGGCGCAGGCAATCACCTGCACACCGGGTACCTGGGCGGCCAGCTCCACGGCGGCCGCGCCCACGCCCGAGCCCGCGCCCAGCACCAGCAGGCTGTCGCCGCCCGCAGCGCCGCGCGCCAGTGCAAGGCGTGTACGCCGTGCCGTAGGAGATCGGCAGCGCCAGCGCGCGCAGTGGATCGAGCGCCGCCGGCACCGCATACACGGTGCTGGCCTGCACCTTGGCCTGCTGCGCATAGGCGCCCAGTCGCAGATAAACACGACCTGGTCGCCCACCCTTACATGGGCCACGGCGCTGCCGCATTGCAGCACCTGGCCCACGCCCTCGGTGCCCGGCACAAAGGGCAGCGGCGGGGTCTTTTGGTACTTGCCCTCGATCAAGAGGCCGGTGGCGTGGCTGAGGTGGCATGGTGCACGTCGATCAGCACTTCGTCAGGAGCCAAGGCGGTGGGGGGCGCGGTGGTCTGGACGGCGGTCACATCGCGGGGCAGCCGAAGCTGCGGCAGACAATGGCTTTCATGGCTGCAGCTCCTTTCACAGGCCCACGACCTGGCGGGCCGCCAGCGCGTCGATCTCATCTTGCGCCAGTCCCCAGGCTGCGCAGAATCTGCTGGCTGTCGGCAACCAATGCGCGGCGCGGGCAGCGGTGCATCGGGCCTGGCCGGCCAGGGGGTGGCTGCCATCAACACCTCGCCAAAATCGGGCTGCTGCACGGTCTTGAACGTGGCCAGGTGCCGGGCCTGCGGGTGCTGCACCACATCGGCCGCGCTATGCACCACCGCATGCAGCACGCTGTGCTGGTTGAACAGCGCGCGCAGCTCGGCCAGCGGGCGGCTGGCGACAGCGCAGGCCAGGTCGGCATGCAGCACCGCCTTGTGCTGCAGGCGCAGCGCATTGCTGGCAAAGCGCGGGTCGCTGTCCCAGTCGGCCAGCTCCAGCGCCTTGCCAATGCGCAGGAACTGCTCGTTGTTCAGCGCCAGAATCGTCAGGCGGCCATCGGCCGCATCAAAGATGCCATTGGGCGCGCTGACGGGCGGCCTTGACGGTCTGGCCGCCCAGCACTTCTTCCGACAGCGCGGTTGATTGCAGCGCGCAGCAGACATTGAACAGGTTCAGCTCCACATGCTGGCCCTTGCCGGTCTTCAGGCGCTGCAGCAGCGCCGCCGTGCAGGCCTGCGCGGCATAAACGCCAGTGGCAATGTCGGCCAGCAAAAAGCCGATGCGCTGCGGCGCGCCCTGCGCAACGCGGTTGCTGTTCATCAGCCCGGTGTCGGCCTGCATCACCGAGTCAGTCGCCGGTTTGTCGGCAAAGGGGCCGTCCGCGCCATAGCCGCTGATCGACACATAGACCGGCTCCAGGCCCAGCGCCTGGAGCGCGGCAAAGTCCAGCCCCAGGCGCTCCACCACCTGCGGGCGAAAGTTCTGCACCACCACATCGGCGCTGCGCGCCAGCTGCAGGATCAGCGCCTTGCCTCGGGGTGCTTGGCATCGACTGCCAGGCTGTGCTTGCCGGCGTTGTAGGTGCTGGACAAGGTGCTGTGGCCATTGCGGGCTACGCCCACATGGCGGCCCCAGTCGCCCTGGGCGGGCTCGACCTTGATGAACCTCGGCCCCCTGGTGGGCCAGCAGCTGGGCGCAGTAGGGCCGGCCACGCCCTGGCTCAAATCCAGGACCTTGAAACCGGCGAGCGGGGTAAACCCCAGTGTTGACTCTGGCGTCACGTATTGTCTCCTTGCATGGCCCGGGCTATGCGACAGCAGCCCGGACGTTTGTTGTGAGACCCAATGTTAAAAACGCGAAGCCGCTTTGGGAACTGCCAAAGCACAGCCATCAGTGGTGATTCAGAATCAACAATCAAAAGGGAGGCCGGCCATGGACCTGAACCTGGTGCGTTTGTTTGTGGCGATTGCCGAGTCGCGCAACCTGAGCGATGCGGCCCAGCGCTCGGGCGTGACGCGCTCGAATGTGTCGCGCCGGCTGGCGCTGCTAGAGCGGCAGTTTGGCGCGCAGCTGCTGCGCCGTACCACGCGCATATGGAGCTGACCCAGGCTGGCCGCATCCAGCATGGCCAGTGCCTGCAGGCGCTCAATGCTCTGCAAAGCGCCCAGCTGCAGATCGACCAGATCCACCAGACCATCAGTGGCGAGATCCGCGTGCGCATCCCCACCGGCCTGGGACATTTCCACCTCAAGCCGCTGATCCTGGACTTTTGCCAGGCGCACCCCGATCTGCTGCTGCGTCTCGTTATCAACGACCAGATCCATGACCTGGTGGCCTCCAAGGTGGACCTGGCGATCCACATCACCTCGGCGCCGCTGGAAGACCATGTGGCCACGCGCGTCTGCGGCATCGAGTGGGGGCTGTTTGCCACCCCGGCGTATCTGCGGGCCCTGGGCCTGCGCTGCAAACCCCGCAGGACATCAAGCACGCCCGGCTGCTGGCGCCCCTCAATATCCACCACCGGCTGGAGTTTTGGCGGCACAGCGATGGCCTGCATGAACAGGTGCAGAGCACGCCCGTCGATCCAGTCGGGCGACTACCAGTTCTGTTCAACGCCGCGATGGCAGACCTGGGCGTGGTGCTGCTGCCCTACTATGCTGTGCGGGATGCCATCGCTCAAGGCAGCCTGGTGCAGGTGCTGGGCGGCTTTGGCGTCAAAGGCGTGGGCGATGCGCTCTACATCGTGCGTGCACCCAACCGCCAGCCATCGGCAGCGACCTTGGCGCTGATCGAGCTGCTGGTCTCATCGATCCAGCAGATGGCGCCTGGCTGGCGCCTGGGCACGGTGGCTTAAATCCGTTGAAACTGCCCATTGCTGGGGCGGACCACTACACGCCAGCGGCCAGGCTGTAGACCGTCAAGCCGCCGTCTTCGCGGTCACGCATCAGCAGGCCAGCCTGGGCCATTTCCTTGGCAACGCAGTAGATCGTCGCTGCGGGCAGTGGAGCCCCACTTTGCGCCAGGTGCAAGGAGATGTCTGCGCATTTGACCTTGGAGCGGCCCAGCTGGACGATGGCCTCCAGCACCCGCAGCCGCGCGGGCGTGGGCCGTATGCGCACAAGGCGGCTGCGCTTGAACCAGTGGGCAGCGGGCAGGGCGGGCGCTGCCTTGCGGAGTGCGTGGTCATTATTCATCTGCGCATGCTGGCATGGAAACATGGAGCCGGTTTGTCGGACTATGGCAGTTTGTGTCAATGCCGGTAGGCCGCCGGCCACTGCCGGTCGCAGCACAAGTCGGACACCCAGGGGCGCTGCGCCTGCGCCTCCTGGGTCTGGCTCCAGCGATCAAGCGCTTAGCCGATGCGCTGGCCGCGTGAGCGCATGCGCCAGGCGCCGATGACTGCGGTCAAGAGCGTCAGCAGTACGACGCTCCATTGCTGCAGGCTTGGGGACGGATTGACGCCGGCAGGCACTTCGGCGGCCGTCGTGGTGACGGTGGCGCTGGCCGTGCAGGGCTGTGCGGTGCCGCCGGTGCATTGGGCGGCAGGCTCGGCACTGCGCAGGCTAGCCTGGTTGGTCAGGCTGCTGCTGCCCGGCGCCCGTGGCTGCAACCTGGGCTTGGAGCACATAGGTCAAGCTGGCGCCTACCGGCAGGCTGGCAATGGTCTCATTGAGCGGGCCGCTGCCCGCTGCAGCTGGGCAGGCCACGCCGCTGGCCGTGCAGGTCCAGGCGCCCAGCACCACGTTGGCAGGGGCTGGGTCGGCCAGCACTGCTTGGGTGATGGCTACCGGGCCGGCATTGCTGGCGGTGATGGTGTAGACCAGGCAGTCACCGGGCCGCACCGCGTTGGTGGCATTGACGGTCTTGCTCAGGCCCAGGATGGGCAATCGGAGGCCGCCACGGTGCTCTGTGCCTGGCAGGGTGCAGCGGTCGGCGCGCTGGCAGGGGCGCACTGGGCTGTTGGCTCGCCCACCGCCAAGGAGGCGGTATTGACCAGGCTGGCGGGGGGCTGCGCGCTGACGGTGGTTGCTCAGCTGGATCACCACACTGTCACCGGCGGCGAGTGAGGCGACAGTCACATCCACTGCGCCGGTGCCGCTGGCGGGCACGCAGGGCGCAGCGCCGCTGTTGCTACAGGTCCAGTTGGCATTTTCCAGGCCGGCAGGCAAGGGGTCGGTGATATGGGCCTGGGTGACGGGCACCTGGCCGGCGTTGTGCGCGGTGATGGTGTAGTTCATCGGCTGGCCGGCATAGACCGTGCCGGTCGCCTGTGCGTCTTGCTCAGTTGCAGCAAGGGGTTGGGCCACAGATCGACCGTCACCGAGGCATTGCAGGGCTTGGCCTGGGTCGGGCCGTGGCCGGGTTGTAGCACAGCCATTCGGCATTGCTGGCCGCCACGCTGGCGGTGTTGCTGACCTGGTCCATGCGGGTGGCGATGCTGTCCACTGTGGCGACCACGGTGTAGACCAGGCTGGCATTGGCGCGCATGCTGGCGATGGTCTGGCTCAGCACCCCGCCCGCGGCGAGGCTGCCACTGGCTTGAGGGCAGACTGCGAGACTGCCGACGGGCGACTGGCAGCTCCAGGTGGCTGAGGCAAAGCCGGCGGGCAAGCTGTCAGACAGGGCAACGCCCGTCAGCTCGGCCGCGCTTCGTTCTTGACGGTCACCGTGTAGGTGGCGGTTTGCCCGGCATAGAGCGGGCCGGTCGCGTCCACGGTCTTGGTCACGCTGAGCAGCGGGCTGGTGGCCACCGATGCCGATGCGCTGCAAGGCGTGGGAAAGCCATCGCGGGCAGCGCAGCTGAGGGTGCTGGTGGCAGGCGGCTCGATGGTGGCCGTGTTGGTGATGACCGTGGCACCTGCGGGCAGCGGGTTGCTGAAGCGCGTATTGACGCGGAACACCAGGGCGCTGCCAGCGGGCAGGGTTGGCAAGACGGTTATCGAGCGGAAAGCCGCCCGTGGCGGGCACCGGGCAGACGGCTGCGCTGCCGGCGGGGCGGCTGCAGCTCCAGGTGCTGCCGGCCGTTTGCAGGCCATCGGGCAGGGTATCACGCAGGCGCGTGCCGCTGGCGTCGCGCGTGCTGGCATTGGTGACCGTGATGTTGTAGAACACGGGGGCGTTTGGCGCTGGCCAGACCGGTGTAGCACTGCCATCGTTGTTGACCGCATGCTTGGCCACCGACAGCGGCGGCGAGCACGAGGCCGTGCCACTCGACTGCACCAGCAGGCCCGAGGGGTCGCCCTGGTTGCCGACGACGACATAGATCGTGTTTGGCGCCGGTTCTAAAACCATGGTTGAGCACCACCGGTACATTGCCGCCGGCACCAAAGCCGCCAACGCCTAAACTGCTGCCGTTGTTGGTGTAATCAAATACCGCATCATTGACCAGAATGCGCTTGACCTGTTATCCACATACAGGCTCAGGCTCAGATTGAAACGTCGGGGTCAACGGACGGGTCCAGGCTGAATTGGTATTGGTAGACGTAATAGCTTCTGCCGTATTGCACACCGATCATTGGGCATTGCCAAACGGCGACTGCACCCAGCGCCATTGCCGGCGCCGGGGCGGTCTACCGGGCCTTGGGCATAGCTCAAGGCGGCAGCGGCGGCCGGCGTGGTGATATCGCCCAAGGCTGAGGCAATGGACCAATGCGCATCGAGGCTGCCAGCGCCAGCTTGGGGCTGTTGATGCTGTAGCCATTTGCTGCCGTCAATGCCGGTATTGAAGATGGCCGGGTCCGTGCTGCATGAAATAACAGGCGCAGTTTGGGCCTGGCCCACCAGGGGATGCAGAAGTGCTGCCACCGCACATCCCAGGCCCACATAATGGGCCATCGCTATTCTGAGCCTTTCATTGCATTCCTTTGTAAATAAGTTTATTCAATCCTGTTATGCATGGTAGTAGGATGAACAAGCGGCAGGAAATGCGGCAATGTCAACATCTTCAGGCTGGAGATTGTTTGACAATCTTTACGAATGCGGGCGATGCAGTTGATGCAGTGCAATGCTTGAGGTGCATCAAGGCAGCTGGTGGCTAAAGGGGGTGATGCGGGGAGGCCGGTCGGTGCAGGGCGCTCGCCGCAGACCGTCGCACAAGGGTCTCAGACCTTTGTGAAAAAAGAATCATTATCAATTATGATCTTGCGGTTGTTTGTGTTTCCTCAACGGCCCCGCCCATGCCACAGCACCCGCTCCACCCTGAGGTGGAGACTATTTTTCGCCAGCACCATGCATGGCTGCGTGGGCGCCTGATGCTGCGCGCATCCAGCCACAGCGAGGCGGAAGATGTGGCATCGGAGACCTTTTTGCAGTTGACCGAAAAGTGCTGCTCCACAGAGCGTGAGCTGCTGGATATCCGGCACCCGCGCGCTTTTTTGTCGACGGTGGCCAAACGCATCCTCATCAAGCTCAGGCAGCGCCAGGATCTGGAGGCGGCCTACCAGGACACGCTGCGCCACATGCCCGAGGCGGTGGCGCTGTCGCCCGAGACGCATGCCATGCTGGTCGAAGCCATCTGCCAGATCGACCGGGCGCTGGCCGCGCTGCCGCTGCCGGTCAAGACTGTGTTTCTGCTGTCGCGGCTGAAGGCATGCGCTACCCGCAGATTGCAGCGCACATGGGCATCTCGCAGGCCACCGTCGAGCGCCATATGCGGCGCGCGCTGCTGCAGTGCCTCAGCTGCGCGCCATGAGTGGTGCAGCCCTGCCCAGCGCCGCGTTGCGCGCCGCCGTGGATTGGCTGGTGCGCCATGAGGCGGAAACGATGAGCGCGGCCGACCACCAGGCTTTTGCGCACTGGCTGCAGCAGGGATGCGCAGCACCAGGCGGCCTGGCGCGCGTGGGCTCGGCGCTGGCCGAGCCGCTGACGGCGGTGCGCAGCCTGCAGGCCCATACCGACGGCCTGCATGCCCAGGCCGCCATGCAGGCGCTGTTTCCAGACCCGCCGCCGCCGCGTGCTGCGCGGCGCGTTAGCGCTGGGCGGTATCGGTGTGGCCACCGCGCTGGTCGCAGACCGGCTGACGCCGCTGGGCCAGTTGATGGCCGATTGGCACACCGGCACCGGCGAGCGGCGCGAGTTCACGCTGGCTGATGGCACCACCGTGCTGCTCGATGCCCGCTCTGCGTGGATGTGCGCGATGCCGCGGGCAGGCCCGCGCTGCAGCTGCGCGCCGGGGCCTTGATCGCCACACGGCGCTATGCCGGAGCCGCTCCATTGCAGATCCACACCCGCGATGGGATGGCGCTCTTCGACGCCGGCCGCATGATGGCCCGGGTACATGCGGAGCGCACGGACATGGTGGCCGCTGGAGCAGCGCCTGACGCTGCAGCCCCGCGAGGCGGCGCAGACCTTGCTGCATGCAGGGCAAGGCGCGCGCTTCAGCGCCCGGCAGCTCCAGCCCCTGGCGGGCAACGCGGTGCAGCGCGCGGCATGGCAGCAAGGCATGCTCGCCGTCGATGACTGGCCGCTGGCCGATGTGGCCCAGGCGCTGCAGGCCTATTTTTTCTGGCTATATCCGCGTGGCCCCTTCGGTGGCGGATCTGCGTGTGTTTGGCATCTTCAGGCTGGAGGTGGAGAGCTGCTGGGCACGCTGGGCCAGATGCTGCCGCTGCAGATCCAGCGTTGGGGGCCGTTGATCACGATTGGCGCGCAAGGTGGGCGCTGAAGGCAAAACCCCCTCTGTTGCGCGACCACATGCGCGCGACCCTATGCAAATTGATGAGGGGTTTTTCGGGTTCGGCGCACTGGTTAAGTAGTACCCAACGAAAAGGAACTTCTGCCGTGACCACTTCCGCCTCCAGCGCCGCCATGCCGGTGCTCCATCGACCGTGCGCAGCTGTGCTGAACGCTCGCCCCTCCATGTGCTGGCCTTGGCTGCCTTGCTGACCTCTGCGCTGGCCCCTGCCGCCAGCCGGGCTGCCGATGCGCCCCCAGCCGCTGCCGTGCAGCTCGACATTCCTGCGGGCAGCCTGCCGATACCCTGACCCGCATTGGCCAGCAGACCGGGCGCAGCATCGTTGCCGACCCCGCTGTGCTGCAAGGCCAGCGCAGTGCCGCGATCCAGGGCCACTGGACGGCAGAGCAGGCGGTGCGCAAGGCGCTGGAGGATCGGCGCTGCAGGTGCAGACCTTGAACGGTGGCGCGCTGCAGATCCGTAAGCCAACAACTCCGCAGCAACCGGTGGCAGAGGCCGCGCCCGCAGCAGCCGCTGCCACGCCTGCCGAGGCAGCGGCGGCACCTGCGTCACCTGCAGATGCCAGCCAACCAGCTGCCCACCGTGGTGGTGACTGACCAGCGTTCCGACAGCTCATTGATGCAGCCCACCCGCCAGGTCACGGTGATCGAGGGTGAGAGCTCGATGACCTGCGCGCCACCTCGGCCAATCTGAACAGCCTGCTGGCCAAGAGCGTGCCGGGCATGTCCGATTCGAGCCGCAACATGAGCGATTTCGGCATGACCTTGCGCGGCCGAAATGTGTTGGTGCTGGTCGATGGCATTCCGCTCAATACCAACCGCGACACGGCGCGCAATCTGGTCAATGTGGAGATGAGCCGCATCGAGCGGGTGGAGGTGCTGCGCGGCAGCAATGCGATCTACGGCAGTGGTGCAACAGGTGGCGTGATCTCGGTCACCACCCGCCCGGTCGGCGGCCAGCCGGTGGCGCGCACGACGCTGGGTTTTGACAGCGCGCTCTCGCGCTGAGCGGCGACGGCCTGGGCGGCCAGGTGGCAGCACTACCTGTCGGGCGCGGGTGAGGTGGTCGACTATGAGGGTCGATATCTCGGCCCGCCGCATGGGTGGCGCTTTTGATGGACATGGCGACCGCATTGCGCCCGATGCCAGCCAGGGGCGATCTGTTCGATTCAAACACCTACAGCCTGGGCGGCAAGATCGGCTTTCGCATCGATGGCAACCAGCGCATCCAGCTGGCGGCCAGCCAATTGCGTGCGCACCAGAAACCGAACTACGCCAACGACCCCAGCGTCAACCAGGCGCCGCTGGGTTCGTTGGCGGCCCCCGCGATCCGGGCCTGAAGCTGGCCGAGCAGAACCAGGTCGAGAACAGCCTGCTGAGCGCCAGTTTACGAACACAAAGACCTGGGCGGCAGCCTGCTGTGCGCGATGGTCTACGGCCGTGACAATTTCGTGCGCTTTGCGCCCTTTGATGCGCGCAGCAACAGCAACCGGGGCAACTTTGTCGACCAGGTGATGCAGAACAACAAGGTGTTTGGCGGGCGCCTGACCATCACCACGCCGATTGGCGACGACAAGCGCACCAAGCTGGTCTGGGGCGCAGACTACATCCAGGAGCGCAGCAATATGCCGCTGGACACCTTTGATGCCGCACCTACGACGCGAGCGGCGGCCTGGTTTTCCAGCCCACCGGGCAGCGCATCTACATGCCCTGGGTCACCGTCAAAAGCGCGGGCGCCTTTGGCCAGCTGCAGCACAGGTTCAACGACCAGTGGTCGGGCCGAAGGCGGCTTGCGCTATGAGAAATCGCAGGCCAGCTTTGCAGATTTTCAGCCGCTGTCGCAGTCGCGCCTGCCCAACCGGCCACCGTGGCCGGTGGCAAGGTCTGTATGACGCGGTGCTCTACAACCTGGGCCTGGCTTCAAGCCATGGAAGGACCATGAGTTCTACACCTCGTTCAGCCAGGGCTTTGACCTGCCCGATGTGGGCCCTGCAGCTGCGCAATGCCGGTGCCAAGTCGACATCAATGCGTCCTGATCTGGAGCCCGGTCAAGACCGACAACTATGAAATCGGCTGGCGCGGCACGTTCGGCAACACCATGGCGACCCTGGCGCTGTTCCAGTCACGCTCGGACCTGGGCGCTGTCCAATCTTTCAACAACGGCCTGCACCTGACCCGCACGCGCGAGCGCATCCGCGGCGTGGAGCTGACCGCC